>JBCCTP010000136.1:0-10271 GCA_039198505.1 Actinomycetota bacterium
CATCACCTGGGCGCCACTGGATGCGAGCGTGGCGGCGATCGCCTTGCCGATCCCCCGTGATGCACCGGTGACGAGCGCGACCTTCCCCTCGAGCGAGATCTCCATCGGGCGAACGTAGCGTCAGACGTGCGTCTGGCGGAATCCCACGGGCGGTGGCCCGACCCAGTGGTGTTCCTCGAGCAATGCCAGCTCCCGACTCCGCATCACCTCGGCCTCGTCGGCGTCGGCGTGGTCGTGGCCGAGGACGTGGAGGACTCCGTGCACGAGGAGCAGAGCGATCTCGTCGTCGTAGGTCCCTGCGTGCTCGGTGAACTGCTGCGCCGCCACCTCCGGACTCAGCACGATGTCGCCGAGCAGTCGAGGGACCCCGGGGGTCGGTTCGTCGTCGATCGGGAACGACAGGACATCGGTCGGACCGTCGACGCCCATGTGCTCCCGGTTGAGCCCGGTGATCTCCTCGATGTCGACGAACGTCACCGACAGCTCCCCCTCGTCGACCCTTTCGGTCACCAGACTCCGTTCGACCAGCGATCGCCAGCGGTCGAGGTCGACGGGCGGCGCCTCGGGGTCGTCGGCGGCACGTCTCTCGTCGGCGACGACGACGGAGACCGTCACCGGTTCGTGGTGCGCTCGTACGCCGCCACGATGTCGGCGACGATCTTGTGGCGCACGACGTCGGAGCCGTCGAGCCGGACGAACGCAAGGTCGTCGATGCCGGCGAGGGTCCGTTCGAGCCCGGCGAGGCCACTCTTGCCCGTCGGAACGTCGACCTGGGTGGCGTCACCCGTGACCACGACCCGCGAGCCGAAACCGATCCGGGTGAGGAACATCTTCATCTGCTCGGGCGTCGTGTTCTGTGCCTCGTCGAGGATGATGAAGCTGTTGTTGAGGGTGCGACCGCGCATGAACGCCAGCGGCGCGATCTCGACGACCTGCTTCTCGATGAGCCGGCTCACGGCGTCGAGGTCGAACATGTCGTACAGGGCGTCGTAGAGCGGCCGCAGGTACGGATCGATCTTGGCCATCATGTCGCCCGGCAGGAACCCGAGGCGCTCACCGGCTTCGACGGCGGGACGGGTGAGAATGATCCTCTGGACCTGCTTGGCCTGGAGCGCTCGGACGGCCATGGCGACGGCGAGCCACGACTTACCCGTTCCCGCAGGTCCGATCCCGAACGTGATCACGTTGTTGGCGATGGCGTCGACGTACCGCTTCTGACCGGCGGTCTTCGGCTTGACCTGCCGACCCTTCGCCCCCTTCAGGATCTGGTGCGTGAGGATCTCGCTGGGACGCTCGTCGGCAGCGACCATGGTCATGATGCGGTCGAGGGTGGCGTCGTCGAGTGTCTGTCCGCTCTGCAGCAGTGCGACGAGTTCCTCGAACAGCCGGGTCACGTGACCGACCGCGGCTGCGTCCTCGCCTTCGAGACGGACTTCGTTGCCGCGCACGGTGATGAGCACCTGCGGGAAACGCTGCTCGATCCTCCGGAGGAACTGGTCGCGCGGGCCGACCAGGCCGGTCATGAGATGGGTGCCCGGGACCGTGACGGTGCTCCGGGTGCTGGCGCTGGTGCTGGCGATCGTCATGTGGCGAGGGACGCCATGCTAGGCGCGACTCGCGGAGACGGCGTCGTCGGTTGCCGGCGCGTCGGCGGCGACGTCGGTCTCATCGGTGGCGGCGGCGTCGGCCGGGACGGGAATCTCGTCCACCGCCGTCTCGGCAGAGCCCGGCTCGAAGTCGATGGCGTAGTACCGAGTAGCGCCGAAGCTGACGAGGGAGGAATCGGCGATCGTCGCCGCCATCCGGCGGAGGAACTCGGCGGATCCCCCTCGTTCGTTGGGCTGGTTCGACTCGGGGGAGTCGAACACGAGCAGCGCTCCGTCCTCGGCCTCGGCGGCGAGCCCGGCGCGTGTCAGCTCCCAGGTCGTGCGCTTGCCCTGGTGATCGGGGTGGACCACGGCCCACATCACGTAATGGACACGCTGCTCCGCCGTCCGACGGGGGTACCGGGCCGTGAAGAACGGCCGGCTGAGGTAGCGGGTCGCGCCGATGTCGGTGGCGATGGTCGCCATGGCCACCGCGGAGTCGTCTTCGTCGCGCACGACGGTCGTCCGGTACGTGGGGTCGCTCATGACCTCGTCGAACTCGTGCCGGAACAGGATCTCCCGGGAGACGTCGGTCTCGGCGATGTCGCCGTACGCGGCTTCGTACAGCTCGAAGAGCTCGTCACGCGTGGCGCGATCGGTCACGGTGGTGTACCGGGTGATGTACATCTCGAAACCTCCGGGGGGATGGTGACGACCGTGCGCGGAACGCGCGGAGTGTCGGTCATCGCAATACAAAAGTTACTACGGGTGGTGGTCTGACCTTCCGATAGAGGGTTTCGTGACGGGTACGGCGGACACGGGGCACAGTGGCGTCATCGCGCCGCCGATCGCCCACGAGTCGGCCCTGCCTCCTCCGCCACCCGACTCCACCCCGAGTCGCTCTCCGTCGACGCTGCGACTCCTCCACCTCGCCGCGCTGGGCTACCTCGCCGTGGGCGTGGTGTGCGGCGCCGCATTTCTGGTCGGTGACCAGGACATTCGCGACGCGACGACCACCGTGACCATCGCGTTGATGATCCCTGCGGCGCTGATCGCCTGGCGGGTCCACCGGTTCGACGCGGCCTTCATCTGGGCCGTCGGTGCCGTCGCGATCCTGTACGGCGCGGCGATCGTGATCGCCGACAGCTGGAGCAGTCCGCTCGCGCCGATCGTCGAGTCGTCGCTCGATCTCGTTGCGAACGGCATCATCATCGGGCTCATCGTGGCGGTCGTCCGGCGCCGACGCGGCGAGTTCAGCCGCGGCGACCTCCTCGACGGCGGGATCATCGCAGTCGCCGCGTGGATGTTCTCGTGGGTGCTGTTCGTCGAGCCGTACGTCGACGGCGGGACGAACTCGACGGTCCGCCTGCTGGTCGACTCGCTGTACCTCCCGATGAACATGCCCATGGTGGCGCTCTGCTGCCTCCTGCTGTTCACCTCGACCCGGCCCGGACCGTCGATGTGGATGCTCGTCGTCGGCATCCTTGCGAACGTCGTGGGCGATGTGTTCTGGGCCCTCGACCAGACCCGGGGTGTCGGCGCCTGGGCGGTGACCGTCGCCGGGTTGCTCTACGTCGCGGCGTACGCGTTCAACGGCGCTGCGCTCGTGCACCCGTCGGCCACGGAGATGATCGGCCGATCGGGCGCGATCCGCCGGAGTGAGATCCGCGGTCGCATCGTGACGACAGCTGCAGCGCTCCTCGGGTCGGTGATGGTCGTCGGGCTGCTCGCTCCGGTGTCGACCGCCGACAAGATCGTGCGATTCGTGTCGCTGCTGGCGTTGCTCGTGCTGGTCGGCGCCCGACTCGTGATCGCGACGCACGCCGCATCGAGCGCCCAGGCGCGCCTGCGCGAGATGGCGATGACCGATCCGCTCACGGCTCTGCCCAACAAGATCGCGCTGATCGACGAGGCGGATCACGAACTCGACCGCGCGTGGAAGACCGACCGGTACCCGTCCGACTACCTCTTCGACATCGATCGCTTCAACAACACCCACGACTCGCTCGGCCACTCCGCCGGTGACGAAGTCCTCCGGGTGATCGCGGATCGACTCGTGTTCACCGCCCGCTCGATGGGCGCGACGGTCGCTCGCCCCTCGGGCGACGAGTTCGTCGTGTTCGACCCGACGCCGACCGGATCGGCCCAGGCGTTGGCACACGCCGAGGTCTTCCACTCGGTGTTCGCCCAGCCGATCTCGACCGGGAGCGGGACCTTGTTCGTGGCGGCGAGCGCCGGCGTGGCATCGGTCCCCGACGGGGCGCCGGTCAATGGCGAGAAGCTGTATCGGTGGGCGGACATCGCGATGTACCGCGCCAAGTCGGCCGGCCGGAACTGCCTCGCCCTCTACGACGAGTCGATGCAGGAGCGTGTGTCGAAGCGCCTCCGCATCGAGACCGAACTGCACGGTGCGCTCGACCGCCGCGAGTTCCGGGTGTTCCACCAGCCGATCGTCGACCTCGAGCAGGGGCGGGTCAGCGGTTTCGAGGCGCTGATCCGATGGCAGCGGTCGGACGGGACCCTGGTGTCGCCGGCCGAGTTCATCGCGGTCGCCGAGGAGACCGGCATGATCTCGTCGATCGGCTCGTGGGTGATGCTCGAGGCGATGTCGCAGCTGAAGCGGCTCACCGACGATCGGGTGGTCGACGAGGAGGCGACGATGTCGGTCAACGTGTCACCGATCCAGCTCGCCGACCCGGGCTTCACCGACACGGTGGAGGAGGCGATCACCCGATCACAGCTCGAACCTCATCGTCTCTGGATCGAGGTGACCGAGTCGATGATGATCGACTCACCGGACGTTGCGCGGACGACGCTGCGACGCCTCCGTCGCCTCGGTGTCCGGATCGCCCTGGACGACTTCGGGACCGGCTACTCGTCGCTCTCGCTCCTCAGCCAGTTCCCGCTCCAGCGCATCAAGATCGACCGCGTCTTCATCGACGGGATCGCCGACTCGCCCAACGACCGCGCCCTGGTGCGGACCATCGTGGGCATGGGCCAGTCCCTCGGCCTCGACATCGTCGCCGAGGGTGTCGAGACGGTCGAACAGCTGCGTCTCCTGCGCGAGATCGGCTGCGCGAAGGCACAGGGATTCCTGATCTCGCATCCGGTGCCGGCCGACGCCGTCCGCTCGACGGTCGACGCACTGCAAGGGCTCATCGAGCAGCCCGGCTTCGCGCAGATCCTCGGCAGCCCGCGCCCCTGAGCAGGGGCTCCACGGGGTCGCCGCGCGCCGAAACGGTTGCGGAACTCGCGCGGCCGCTACACCGATCGGGTGGGCACGCGCGTTTGGCTGACGAGGTGCGCCGCTGGTTCCTCGTGTTCGGCCTCGTCGTCGCAGCCTGTGGCGACGACTCCCCGACTGCGGAGACCGATGGGAACGAGCCGCCCCCGATCGAGGCCGTACCGACCGAGCGTTCGGACCCGCCTGCACCCGCGTCGATTCCACCGGACGTCGACACCTCGACGTTCAGCGTCGACCCGTCCGAGATCCTGTTCGACACGTTCGACGGCGGGTCGGTCCCGCTCTCCGAGTCGGACGAGCAGCTCCGGTCCCGTCTGCTCGACCGGATCCCACCGATCGACGATCCGATCTACACCGACGCAGCCGACGGCGGCGCGTGGCTCGAGGACGACGACGTGGTGCTCGGATACGTGGCGGGGGGCATCGCCTACGCGTACCCCACGAAGATCCTGAACTTCCACGAGATCGTCAACACCGAGATCGATGACCTGCCGGTGCTCGTTAGCTACTGCCCGCTGTGCCGATCGGGCATCGTGTACGACCGGCGGCTGCCGGACGGGCAACTCCTCACGTTCTCGAACACCAGCGCGCTCGTCGAGGCCGACATGGTGATGGTCGATCGGGAGACCGGCTCGTACTGGTGGCAGGTGCTCGGCGAGGGAATCGTGGGGCCGCTCACCGGGACGGCGCTGACTCCACTGGCGTCGCAGATGGCGACGTGGGGCGACTGGCTCGAACGTCACCCCGAGACCGTCGTGCTGTCCCGCGACACCGGCTTCGAGCGGCGGTACGAGGTCGATCGGTTCAGCACGTACGCCGAGCGGGTCGCCGTGGGTGACGTGCCGTTCCATCCCGACGAGATCGATCTCGACGATCGGCTCCTCCCGTCGGAGCCGGTCGTGATCGTCGATCTGACGGCCCTCGGGGGTGACGGCGTCGTCGCCTACCCGACCGAGCTGTTCGACGGTCCGGTCGAGGACCGGGTCGGCGGAATCGAGCTGCTGATCACGCCGCACGAGCTCGGGGCGACGGTGACCGCGCCCGACGGTGACCCGTTGCCGTCACGGTCGTCGTTCTGGTTCGCGGCGGTCGGCGCGTTCCCCGAGATCGAGGTGCGGACGGGGACCCCGACCTCGTGAGTCGGGACGCCGGTCAGCCCGCCGACCGTCAGTCGACCTGAGGCAGGATCCGAATGCCGAGGTCGGCGAGCCCCGAGTCGTCGACGGCCACCGGGCTGTTGGTCATCGGGTCGGCGCCCGACTGGGTCTTCGGGTATGCGATGACCTCGCGGATGTTCTCCTCGCCGGCGAGGATCGCGACCAGCCGGTCGAGGCCGAAGGCGAAGCCGCCGTGCGGCGGAGCGCCGTAGTCGAACGGGTTGAGGAAGAAACCGAACTTCTTCTCGGCCTCCTCGTCGCTGATGCCGAGCGCGGTGAACACCTTGCGCTGGAGCTCGGGCTCGTGGATTCGGATCGAGCCGGAGCCGAGCTCCCAGCCGTTGAGCACGAGGTCGTACGCGATGGAGCGGACCGCCATGGGGTCGGTCTCGAACTTCTCGATGTCGTCGGGGTGCGGCATCGTGAACGGGTGGTGGCCCGGCTTCGGGCGACCGGACTCCTTGTCGACCCCGACGAACAGCGGGAACTCGACGACCCACACGTAGTGGTACGGCCCCTCGTGGACCGGCGGGCGGCCGACCTCGTTCCGGAGCATGCCGAGCACCTCGCAGGTCGTCATCCAGTCGTCGGCGACGATGAGGACGAGGTCGCCGGTGGCGACGCCCATGCGGTCCTTGATGGTGGCGACCTCGGTGTCGGAGAGGAACTTGGCGACCGGTGAGTCGAAACCGTCATCGGTGGCCTTGAGCCACACGAGGCCCTTGGCGCCCGCCGACTTGGCCCGGTCGGTCATCTTGTCGAGCTGGTTGCGGCCGTACTCCTCGGCGGCGCCGTCGACCTTGATGCCCTTGATCGCACCGTCGGCGGCGGCCGCGGCGAAGGCCTTGAACTCGGTGGCCGAGAAGACGTCGGTGAGCTCCTGCAGTTCCATCCCGAAGCGCATGTCGGGCTTGTCGACGCCGAAGCGGTTCATGGCGTCGTGCCAGGTGATCCGCTCGATCGGGGGCGGCCGCTCACCCGTGACCGCCTCGGCGGCGGCGAGGACCGACTCGGAGACGGCGTCGAGAACGTCGTCCTGGCCGACGAAGCTCATCTCCATGTCGAGCTGCATGAACTCGTATTGGCGATCGGCGCGCAGGTCCTCGTCGCGGAGGCATCGCGCGATCTGGTAGTAGCGGTCGACGCCGCCGACCATGAGCAGCTGCTTGAAGAGCTGGGGTGACTGCGGGAGTGCGTAGAACGAGCCGGGCTCCTTGCGCGACGGTACGAGGAACTCGCGGGCGCCCTCCGGCGTCGACGGCACGAGCATCGGGGTCTCGACCTCGACGAAGCCCTGGGCGTCCATCGAGTTGCGGACCGCGGCGTTGACGGCGGAACGGACGCGCAGGTTCTTCTGCATCCGTTCCCGGCGCAGGTCGAGGTAGCGGTACTTGAGGCGGATGTTCTCGTCGACCTCGTCGGCGCGCTCGTCGATCGGGAACGGTGGCGGGGTCGCGACGCGGAGGGTCTCGACCTCGCACTCGCCGATCTCGACCTCGCCGGTGGGCAGGTTCTCGTTGCGCGTGCCCGCGGGGCGTTCGCGGACCACGCCGGTGATGCGCACGACGTACTCGCTGCGCACGTCGACGTCGTCGTTGATGACGCACTGGACGATGCCGGAGTGATCGCGCAGATCGACGAAGGCGAGCTTCTCGCCGTGTTCGCGGCGGCGGCCGACCCATCCGCAGACGCTGACGGTCTGGCCGATGTGCTCGGCGCGGAGGTCGCCGCACAGGTGGGTGCGCATGGAGGTGGCTGACGTGGAGCTCATGGCTGCTCTTCCAGTTGCTTGAGGTGGGAGACGAGGTCGGTGCGGGGAATGGTCTGCTGGTCGAGACCGGGCGCCATCGGCTTGACGACGACGGTTCCGGACTCGACCTCGTCGGAGCCGACGATGACGGCGTTCGGTGCGTCGCTGCGATTGGCGAGCTTCATCTGTGCCTTCATGCTGCGTCCGTCGTAGGCGCGATCGGCCGTGAGGCCGGCGGCTCGCAGCTCGGCGGTGATGGCGAGCGCCTCGGCGCCGCCGGTGGTGTCGACGACGAAGACGGAGGGCGGGGTGGCCTCCGCAGCGAAGACACCCTCGTCGTCGCAGGCGAGGAGGATCCGGTCGAGACCGAGGGCGAAGCCGATGCCGGGCGTGGGCGGGCCGCCGAGCGCCTCGACCAGGCCGTCGTAGCGACCACCGCCGCCGAGGGCGTTCTGGGCCGAGTCGAGGGTTCCGCCCTGGAACTCGAAGATGGTGCGGCGGTAGTAGTCGAGCCCCCGGACGAGCGTGGGCGCGACCGTGTACGCGATGCCGAGCGCGTCGAGGCCCGAGCGGACGGTCGCGAAGTGGTCCGCCGCGTCGTCGGAGTAGAAGTCGGCGATCTGCGGAGCCGACGCGATGTGCGGTTGGTCGGGTTCGCGTTTCGAGTCGAGGACCCGCAACGGGTTCTTGGCGAGCGTGGCTCGGCTCTGCTCTGTCAGCGCGTCGCCGACGGCTTCGAAGTGGGCCCGGAGAGCGTCGACGTAGCGGGCGCGATCGTCGGGCTCGCCGAGGCTGTTGACGAGGAGCGTGACCTGCTGGAGGCCGAGGCTCGCCAGGAACTCGGCGCCGAGGGCGACGACCTCGACGTCGAGGTACGGGTCGTCGACGCCGAGCACCTCGATGCCGACCTGGTCGAACTGGCGGTAGCGGCCTCGCTGGGGCTTCTCGTAGCGGAAGTTGGGTCCGGCGTACCAGACCTTCCACGGCGGCGTCGGCCGGTGTTCGGCGTAGGCCCGACACACGCTCGCGGTCATCTCGGGCCGGAGGGCGACGTGCCGATCGCCCTTGTCGCGAAAGTCGTACATCTCCTTCGTCACGACGTCGGTGGCGTCACCGATGCGGGTGAAGACACCGAGGTCCTCGAGCAGCGGGGTCATGATCTGGCCGTAGCCCGCGGCGCCCACGGTGTCGGCGAAGACCTGCTGGAAACGGCGCCAGCGGTCGCTCTCGGGCGACTGGACGTCCCGCATGCCGGGACTGGTCTGGAACGCTGGCACGGCCGGCCAGGCTATCGACGCGCCGGTGACCCGGAGCGGGTGGTTCTCGCCGATGGGTACGGTGCCGAGATGGAGTCGGCGCAGGTGGTCCGCGAGTTCTTCGAGCGGATGGAGGCCCGCGACTGGGACGCCGCGGGTGAACGCCTGGCACCCGACGTGCGGATCGACTTCACCGAGACCGGTGAGCGGTTCGAGGGTCCGGGCTTCCTGGCGATGAATCGGGCGTACCCCGAGGGCTGGACGATCGACGTGGTCGAGGTCTTGGCGGTTGGAGATCGGGTCGCGGCCCAGGTCCGGGTGGATCAGGGCGAGACCACGTTCTGGTGTGCGGGGTTCTACACGGTGGCGAACGACAGGATCGCCGAGGGTGTCGAACACTGGGTCACGGCCGGCTCGGAGGAACCGCCCGAGTGGCGCGAGCCGTTCCGGGTGTCGTGATCGTCATGTCCTGAATCGAGGGGTGGTCGACCGCATCCCGGCCACGCACGTCGGTGGCCTCTGGCACCATCGCAACATGAGTTCCCCGTCGATCTGGCCGCAGTTCCTGCTCGTGTGCGACGACGTCGCCCGGTCGAGTCGCTTCTACTGCGACGTGGTCGGGCTCGAGAGCGGTCACGGCGGCGACGAGTACGAACAGCTCCTCCACGACGGCGAGATCGTGATGCAGCTCCACGACACCGGCGAGGACGACGACCACGGCGCGCTGGCCGACCTCTCGGTCTCTCGGGGGAACGGCGTGCTCGTCTGGTTCGAGGTGAGCGACTTCGACGCCGCGGTCGAGCGGGCCCGTGCGGCCGGTGCCCCCGTCGTGCGGGACGTCGCGTTCAATCCGAACGGCAGGCAACACGAGTTCTGGGTATCGGATCCCGAGGGCTACACGGTCGTCCTGGCAGGGCCGTCCGAGTACCGACCTCGTTGAGGGATGACCGAATTTTTGTTCGTTTTCCGTATTCAGATCGAACACACATCCGATAGACTCGCGACATGAAGGAGCACACCGAAACCGCCGGTTTCGGTGACGTGCTGTCCGACTACGTCGGGATGACCGACGACGAGCTCGACACCGAGCTCCGTCAGCTCGAACTCGCCCGACGTGCGATCGACGCCCGTCTCGCCGCCGTTACCTCGGTCGCCGAGGGACGCATGGTCTTCGCCGCCGACGGCCACCGGTCGATGAAGGCGTACCTCCGAGCGACCCTCAACTGTTCCGGGGCGCACGCCTCACGTCTCCGTCGCCGGGCTCGGGCGGTCGCCGAG
>JBCCTP010000137.1:0-10257 GCA_039198505.1 Actinomycetota bacterium
GGTCGCGGGCCGACTCGGAGACGTCGTCACGGGGCGAGCGAACCGCTGCGCTGCGTGACGCAACACCCCGCGAAACGGCTCAGAGGGTGTTGGTGATGGCGCCGGTCTCGGCGCCCTGCACGAGCCGGGCGTACTTGCCGAGCACTCCTGCGGTGTAGCGGGGTTCGTTCGGTGCCCACCCGTCGCGGCGCTCGGCGAGCACCGACTCGTCGACCAACAGGTCGAGGGTCTTCGTGGGCACGTCGATCAGGATGCGGTCACCGTCCTCGACGAACGCGATCGGGCCACCGTCGACGGCCTCGGGTGCCACGTGTCCGATGCAGAACCCCCAGGTGCCGCCGGAGAACCGCCCATCGGTGATCAGGGCGCAGTCGCCGCCACGGCCGGCGCCCTTGAGCGCTCCGGTGATGGCGAGCATCTCGCGCATCCCCGGGCCACCCTTCGGGCCCTCGTAGCGGATCACGATGACGTCGCCCGGCTCGATCTCGCCGGCGAGGATGGCCTCCATCGCGAACGACTCGTCGTCGAACACGCGAGCCGGCCCCTCGAAGTGCATCTGGTCGGCGGTCAGCCCGGCCACCTTCACGACGGAGCCGTGAGGCGCCAGGGAACCGCTCAAGATGTTGATGCCGCCCTCGTCGTGGATGGGCGCATCGATCGGATGGACCACGACACCGTCGGGCTCGGCGAGGTCCATCTCGGCGAGGTTCTCGGCCATGGTCTTGCCGGTGACCGTGATGCAGTCGCCGTGGAGCATGTCGTGGTCGAGGAGGTGCTTCAGCACGCCCGGCACGCCACCCACCTTGTCGAGATCGCTCATGTGGAACTTGCCACCCGGGGTCATGTCGGCGATGTGGGGCACGCGGTCGGCGATGCGGTTGAAGTCGTCGAGTTCGAGCTCGACCCCGGCTTCGTTGGCGATGGCGAGGAGGTGCAGCACGGCGTTGGTGGAGCCCCCGAGCGCCGACGTGACGGCGATGGCGTTCTCGAACGCCTGCTTCGACATGATCTGCCGGGCGGTGATGCCCTGGCGGAGCATGCCGACGACCGCCTCACCGGCTCGTCGTGCATCGGTCTCGCGTCGGGGGTCGATCGCCGGCGGCGACGCCGACCCGGGCAACGACATCCCCATCGCCTCGGCGATCGAGCTCATGGTGTTGGCGGTGAACATGCCACCGCACGCGCCCTCGCCCGGGCACGCCTTCATCTCGATGGCGTGGAGTTCGTCGTCGTCGATCGTGCCGGCGGCGTGCGCGCCGACCGCCTCGAAGACCGACGTGATGTCGAGCGCCCGGCCGTCGTGCTCGCCGGGCATGATCGAGCCGTTGTAGACGAACACCGACGCCAGGTCGAGACGGGCAGCGGCCATGAGCATGCCGGGGATCGACTTGTCGCAGCCGGCGAGGCCGACGAAGCCGTCGAGGCGCTCGGCGTGCATCACCGTCTCGACCGAGTCGGTGATGACTTCGCGCGACACCAGCGACGCACGCATGCCCTCGTGACCCATCGAGATGCCGTCGGAGACCGTGATCGTGCCGAATTCCATGCCGAACCCGCCCGACGCGTTGACACCGGCCTTGGCGTGCTCGGCGAGCTTGCGCAGCGTCATGTTGCACGGCGTGACCTCGTTCCACGACGAGGCGATGCCGATCTGCGGCTTCTCCCAGTCGTCGTCGCCCATCCCGACGGCCCGCAGCATCGAGCGCGACGGAGCCTTGGTCATCCCGTCGGTCACGTCGCGCGAACGCGGCTTCACGTCGACGCCGGTCTCGGTGATCGTCTCGTCGTCAGCGCTGCTCATGGCGTCC
Organism: Actinomycetota bacterium; assembly: GCA_039198505.1. GTDB lineage: Bacteria > Actinomycetota > Acidimicrobiia > Acidimicrobiales > Ilumatobacteraceae > Ilumatobacter_A. The sequence goes on from JBCCTP010000137.1 coordinate 1,809, forward strand.
GATCGTACCGACCGCCCGGATCGGGCTCCCAGGTGCTCGTGGTGCCACCGCCACGAGGCGGCACACTGGAGCCATGGCGACGGTCCGCGAGACGAATCTGCCCGGTGTCGGGGTTCGGCACGACTTCGTGACCGAGGAGGGCCGCGACGTCGGCGTTCTCGTGCACCGAGACGGTCGACGCGAGGTCCTCCTCTACGACGGAGCCGACCCCGACCGCTGCTCCGCGGTGCTCATGCTCTCGTCCAACGACGCCCACACCCTCAACGAGCTGCTCGGCGGGAGCCGGGTCGCCGAGGCCGTCGCCGCCGTGCAGTACGACATCGAAGGACTCTCCATCGACTGGATCACGGTCGATCCGTCCTCCGCACTGGTGCACAAGTCGATCGGCGACGGCGCCTTCCGCACCCGCACCGGCGCATCGATCGTGGCGGTCCTCCGTGACGAGACGCCCTTCCCGGCTCCGGGACCCGACTTCGTGTTCGAGGCCGAGGACGTCGTCGTCGCGGTCGGGACCACCGAGGGTCTCACCGCGGTCCACCAGATCCTTCACCCCTGAGCCGACCCGACTCCATGATCGCCGCCGGGAGCAGCGACGCCGCCATCGCGTTCATCGAGATCGGCGCGGTCGCGTTGGGACTCGCGGTCCTCTCCCGCATCGCCGGACGGTTCGGGATCACCGCCGTTCCGCTGTACCTCATCGCCGGTCTCGCGTTCGGGGAGGGTGGACTGGCCGAGGTCGACGTCTCGGCCGACTTCATCGAACTCGCCGCCGAGATCGGCGTCCTGCTGCTGCTCTTCGCACTCGGTCTCGAGTACTCCGACGTAGAGCTCCGCAACGGTCTGCGTACCGGGGTCCCGCCGGGACTGCTCGACATGTTCTCGAACGCCCTTCCGGGTGTCGCACTCGGGCTGATCCTCGGATGGGATCCGCTGGCGGCCGTGCTCCTGGGTGGGGTCACGTGGATCTCGTCGAGTGGCGTGATCTCGAAGGTGCTGGCCGACCTGAATCGACTCGGCAACCGTGAGACACCGGCGGTCCTCAACCTCCTGGTCATCGAAGACCTCGCGATGGCCGTGTACCTGCCGGTCGTGGCCGCTCTCATCGTGGGGGGCACGGCGGCCGAGATCAGCCTCGGCGTGTCGATCGCCCTCGTCACCGTCACGCTGATCCTCGTCGCCGCACTGCGGTACGGGCGCACCCTCAGCGCCGCGCTCGCCGGCGGATCGTCCGAGTCGCTGCTCCTCGCCGTGTTCGGCATCATCCTGCTCGTCGCCGGCGGGGCCCAGCTGCTCGACGTGTCGGGCGCGATCGGCGCCTTCCTCGTCGGCCTCGCCCTCTCCGGCGAGACCGCACACCGGGCGAACGACCTCGTCTCGCCGCTCCGCGACCTCTTCGCCGCGACCTTCTTCGTGTTCTTCTCGTTCCAGATCGACCCGGCCGACCTCGTCGACGCGGCGATCCCGGCGCTGCTCCTCTGCATCGTCACGTCGGCGACCAAGGTCGCCACCGGGTGGTACGCCGGCGGCCGACTCGGCGCCGGCAAGCGAGGCCGCCTCCGCGTCGGCACGGTGCTGATCGCGCGAGGCGAGTTCTCGATCGTGATCGCGGCGCTCGGTGCCGACCTCGCCGACGGACCGGAACTCGGTGCCCTCGCCGCCGGCTACGTCCTCCTCACCGCCATCATCGGCCCCATCGCCACCCGGCTCGTCGACCGCCCACCGGCGACCGCCCGGGTACCGGTCCCCGGCGTCGCTCCGGCCGCCTGAGCCCGACGACCGTCCCCCACGCGGAGTCCCCCGTCGCCGGCGTCGAGTGTCAAGCTGGATCGATGTCCGGTCCGGGGCGGCTCACCACGACGTACGTGCGGCGCGCCCTCGTCTACCTCGCGGCCGCGCTGGTCGGATCCGCGATCGGGAGCCTGTGGACATGGAGGACCGACGTGTGGTCCGACGCGAACCCGCTCGTCGACGGAGGCGCCGCCGCCCTCTTCAGCCTGGTCCCCGCGATCGCGGTGCTCGCGATCGCTCGGTTGTCGTCCCGGGCCACGGCCGCGATGTCGATCCTGCTCGCCGTCGGCATCGTCGCCATGTGGTGGGCGTTCGCCCGCAACGACTCGTCCACGTCGAGCCTCGTCTTCCTGCTCGGATGGATCGTCGGGCTCCCCGTCGCGGCCGCGATCGTCGTGCTCGCGCGACGACGGACCGACGAGGTTCTCGAGCCGCTCGACATCACTCCCGTCGCCGGAACACCGGTCGCTCGACTGCCCGGTCTCGACCCCGACGATCCGATCGAGGCGTGAGACCGAGCAGCGAACGTGACGGTGATCAGGTGCTGATCTCGACGAGCGTGAGTCCGACGAGACCGTCCGCGTCGGAGTGCGACACGGCGCCGAGGTAGTCGGTACCGGGTTCCAGATCGCTCCACGACGCGACCACGACCGTCGACTCACCGAGTGAGACCTCGGTCGGTGCCGAGTCGATGGCGAGCGAACCGGTCCCGGGTTCGAGCGGCACCTCGAACGTGCGCAACGTGAAGCCGACGTCACCCCCGCCGGTCTGCCACCCGTGGACGTACAGCGTGTACGTGTCGTCGGGAGGCAGGAGGAGATCGATCAACTCGTTCGTGCCCCCGGCGGTCGACGCACCCACGAGTTCGCCGGCCGAGTTCAGCACGTAGAGGTCGATGTCGACGTCGGGGTCGGGGACGTCGAGGTCCTCGGTCTCGAGCAGGATCCGTCCGTAGGCGACGCCCGAGGTCGTGTAGTCGAAGGTCGTGACGCCGACGGGATCGGCCGGGTCGAACTGCTGGTCGGGGTCCTGGCCGACCGTGCCGGGGATGTCGACCTGCGCGGCCGGACCGTGCGGCAACGCCGTGTAGGCACCGTCGAAGCCGAACTGCGTCGGGATCCCGACACTGCCCTCGGCACCGAAGCCCACGACCGTGCCCGGAGCGTCGAGCAGCGTGGCCCGCACCGAGATCGGCGAGCGGACCTCGTACGGCCCGCTCTTCCACGTCAGCGCGCCGTGCGCCCACTCCCCGATCGGCGCCGAGACGTTGGTGATCGTCACCTCGTAGCTGGCCGTGTCGCCGGGCCCGACGCGCAGTCGGTCCTCGGACACCTCGACCGAGAAGCCCGGAGGCGCTTCGATGATGGGCCGGAACGAACGCCACACCTCGGTCACCGAGGTCACGGTGCGCTCGATCGTGATGCTGCCCGCGACCGCGCCGGCCCCGATGGACGGGAGGTTCAGATCGGTCGCGGCGGTGGACGCCCCGCCCGCGACGAGACCGCCGCAGACCGAGGCCGGATCGAGGAACACCGACGGATCGGCGCCGCACAGGAACGCGAAGTAGTCGAACAGGTCGGCGTCGTAGAGGAGCCCCGGCGAGAGCATGGTCCCCTGCCACCCGGCGCCGCCCGAGGGATCGACGTGCCCGGCGCCCATGTCGAACGGGTCGGCCGGCGTGACCCCGTCCTCCTTCACGACGTCCTGGCGTGCGGTCGTCATGATCGCCGACTTGGCCATGGCGGCCGTCCAGTCGGGGTGCGCCTGTCGGATCAGTGCGAACAGCCCGGCGACGTGCGGGCTCGACATCGAGGTCCCCGAGATCGACTGGAACAGCTGGGCGCCCGCGCCCACCGTCGGGAACGGCGTGTGCCCGGCGAGGATGTTGACGCCCGGCGCGGTGACGTCGGGCTTGATGAGATCGGCGCTGACGGCGTTGGGCCCGCGGGCCGAGAAGTCGGCCATCACCGACGGCTGGGTCCCGGTCGCATCACCCTGCAGCAGTTGCACGGTCGCCGCGCCACCGGCGGACGCGATGTACTCCTTCACGACGAGACCCGTGGAGAAGGAGATGTGCGTCGACGGGACGAAGTGCAGATCGGTCACCTCCGCCTGCGCGTCGTCGGCGTTGTACAGCACCATCGCGGCGCCGCCCTGCTCGGCGACCGCCCGGCTCTTGTCGACGCGTGCGATCGCACCGCGCAGGCAGAGGACGGCCAGTCCCGAGATGTCACCGGTGAAGGCCACGTCGGGTTCGCAGAGTTCGTTGCCAAAGTCGGCGGCGTCGACCAGCGGGATCGGCCCGTCGGTGCCGGCCGTGACGCTGGCACCCGTGGCGATGGTGCCGTTGCCGAAGCGAGCGGCCGACTGGTAGGTCCGGTTGTGCGAGCTGGCTCCGACCGTCGTGATCCAGGGGATCGTTCCCGGTCCGCCGACGGTTCCGGCCGCCGGGCCGTCGTTGCCGGCCGACGTGGCCACCCACACACCGGCATCGGCGGCGAAGAGGAAGGCGATGTCGGCCGGGTCGGTGAGCGTGGCGCCACCACCGATCGAGTAGTTGATCACGTCGACGCCGTCGGCGACCGCGGCGTCGATGGCGCCGACGAGGTCGGAGGTGACACAGCCGAGGTCACCGCAGGCCGAGTACGCGATCACGCGGGCGCGGGGTGCCACGCCGCCGATGACGCCTCGGTCGATCCCGAAGATCTCGGCCGACACGTCGGCGTTGCCGGCGGCGGTCCCGGCCACGTGGGTCCCGTGGCCGTCGTAGTCGCGAGCGGAGTCGAACGTCTCGGGACCGACGATGGTCTTGTAGACGGTCCGCATGTCGCGGGCGCCCAGCAGTTTGTCGTTGCACTCGAACGGTTGATCGTCGGCGTTGTAGTCGGTGGCGCCGAACTCGCACGGGACGCCGGCGTAGTCGGGGAGGGTCGTGTACGAGCCGTCGTCGGCGAACGACGGGTGTTCCGGCCAGATGCCCGAGTCGATGATGCCGACGACCACGTCCTCGCCGGTGTAGCCCGAGGGGTGCAGGCCGAACTCGCCGTCGAGCCCGAGGAACGAGATCGACGCGTCGGTCTGCAGCTGGCGGAACTCGTTGGGGACGACCACGGCGACGGCGTCGTCGCGCAGCAGCGCCGCGGCCTCGGCCTCGGTCAGATCGGCTTCGAACCCGCTCACCGAGTACGTGAACGAGTCACCGATGTCGGAGGCGTCGACGCCGGCGTCGGTGGCCGCCGCGAGCTGCTCGCCCTCGAGGTGTTCGACGTACTCCTCGACCTCGGGCGCGTCGAGATCGAGCTTCTCGCCCTCCTCGATCTCGGTCGCCGCGAGACCGGGCTCGCCGCCGTCGTAGGCGACGACCGGATCCGCCGCCATGACGACGACGTATGACTCGGTCGGCTCGGGTTGTGCGGCTCCGGCCGACGGGCCGACGACCGCGGCCCCGACGAGACCGGTGGTGAGGACGGCCGAAGCCGTCAGACGTCCGATGGGTGTTGCCACGTCGAGCTCCTGCGAAGCGCTGTAGGTGTCCCACCCGCTGCGTGCAAGCTAGCGCACATCGCGCGAACCACGAGCCGGATCGTCCAGTCACCTCTCAACTCGTCGCACCACCGTGCCGATGAACCGGGCGTGATGGCGGATACCGAACGCGAGCTCGAGGCGGGCGACATCCTCGTGAACGCGCACGGCCGGGTGCGTGTCATCCGATCGCGCACCGCCGAGAACGACGGGTGGAACTGCAACGACGGCGCGCCGATCTCCGACGTCGACGCCTCGGATCGCACGATCTGGTGGGCGTTCACGCCGGCGGAGCTCGCCGCGGACCTGGCGATCGCTGCAGAGGTCCGTGCTGTGTCGGACCAGCCCGTGCTCGCGGGCGGTCTGCGTACCTGGGATGCGTGCTCGGGGCGCCCGTGCATCCTCCCGAAGCTCGCCGACGTCGCCCGCACCGTCCGGAACGGTTCCGTCGCCCGCTGAGTCTGCCGTCGAACCCCGACGGCGACGCCGGTCCTCCGTAGCCTGCTCCGGATGCCCGATCCGATCTCGTCCACGACCGAATTCGTTCCGACCGACGACGGTCGCGAACAACTTCGGCGTCGGTGGCTCGTCGACTCACCACGCGCCGCGATGCTGCTCGTCCACGGGATCGGTGAGCACACCGGGCGCTACGAACACGTCGGAGCGGCGTTCGCCGCCGTCGGGATCGACGTGATCGCCCACGACCAGCGCGGCTTCGGTCGCACCACCGGTCCGCGAGGTCACGTCGACTCGTTCGGCCTCTACCTCGACGACGTCGAGATCCTGCTCGCCGAGCGCCGGACCCACGACGTCCCGGTCATCCTGATGGGGCATTCGCTCGGAGGCCTGATCTCGACGACGTACCTCGTGTCGGATCGCCGTCAGCCCGACCTCGCCGTCTTGAGTGCGCCGGCGCTGGCCGCCGAGCTCCCGGGCTGGCAGCGCGCCATCGCCCCCATCGCCGGAGCGATCGCGCCGAAGCTGAAGATCCCGGCCGACTTCGACGGCAGCGTGCTCTCGCGCGACGAGGAGGTGCAGCGGGCGTACGAGAACGACCCGCTGCGCGTGCCGTCGTCGACCGCCCGACTCGGTCGCGAGATCCTCTCGGCGATGTCGACGACGGGTGCCTCCCTTCGACGACTGAGGGTGCCGACCTACGTGCTCCACGGGTCGGACGACACGCTCGTGCCGCCGTCGGCGTCGGCGCCGCTCGGCGATCTGCCGGGTGTGGAGCGGAGGCTCTGGCCGGGGCTGCGCCACGAGGCGCTCAACGAACCCGAGAAGGACGACGTGATCGCCGAGATCATCGCGTGGCTCGATCGCCAGCTGGCGACCGACGACGCGTCCTGAGCGCCGGCGTCGACGCGACCGGCCGGCCGGTCAGGCGTTCTTCTTCTGCTGGAGCAGGGCGCTGACGGCCTTGCCGTCGGCTTGGCCGCGACTGGCCTTCATGACGTGCCCGACCAGCGCACCCATCGCCTTGTTCTCACCGGCGCAGAACTTGGCCCAGGCGTCGGGTTCGGCGGCGATCGCCGCGTCGACCATGCCCTCGAGCTCGTCGGTCTCCAGCGCTTCGAATCCGCGCTCGGCAGCGATCGCCTCGGGGTCCCCACCCCCTCGTTCGATGAGGTCGGCGAGGATCTGTTTCGCCTGGGTGGCCGTGACGACGCCGTCGGCCTCCATCCGGGTGAGCTTCGCCAGGTCTGCAGCGGGCACCGAGGGATCGGCTCCCTCGTCGGCGAAGGCCTGGTTCACGTGCGTGAGACCGCGTGCGGCGTCGCCGCCGGCGGCTCCGACGGCGAGGACGTAGTCGTCCTGACCGCGCTCGACCGCGATGGTGACCGGCTCGGAGTCGGGGGCGTCACCGGTCGCCTCGGCCAACGCGGCGCGACGAGCAGCCGGGAGCGGCGGCAGGCTCGCCCGCACCCGCTCGATCCACTCGGGGTCGGGGTCGACGACCACGAGGTCGGGTTCGAGGAAGTACCGATAGTCGTCGGCGTCCTCCTTCGAGCGGAGCGTGTGGGTGCGGCCCTCGTTCTCGTCCCAGTGACGCGTCTGCTGGACGACCGACTCGCCGCCCTCGATCAGCGCAACCTGGCGTCGTGCCTCGTAGTCGATCGCTCGACCGACCGAGCGCACCGAGTTGACGTTCTTGATCTCACAGCGCGTGCCGAAGTCGTCGCCGGGCAGACGGACGGACACGTTGGCGTCGACTCGCATCGACCCCTCTTCCATCTTGGCGTCGGACACCCCGGTCGCCTCGAGGATCGCCCGTAGCTCGCTCACGTACGCCTTGGCCTGGTCGGGGCTCCGGAGATCGGGCCGGCTCACGATCTCGAGGAGCGGAACGCCCGCCCGATTGAAGTCGACGAGACTGAAGTCGGATCCGTGGATCCGTCCACCGGCGCCACCGACGTGAGTGGTCTTGCCGGTGTCCTCCTCGAGGTGGGCTCGCTCGATCCCGACGCGGAACCCGTCGGGGAGGTCGAGCCATCCGTCGACATTGATCGGTTCGTCGTACTGGCTGATCTGATACGCCTTCGGCATGTCGGGGTAGAAGTAGTTCTTCCGGGCGAAGGTCGACCGCTGGATCGTGCAGTTGAGGGCCAGGCCGAGCTTCATCGCCAACTCGACCGCATGACGGTTGAGGACCGGCAGTGCGCCCGGCAAACCGAGCGTGACCGGGTCGATGTTGGTGTTGGGCTCGTCGCCGAACCGGTTGGGCGAGGCCGAGAACAGTTTCGTCGCCGTGGCGAGCTCGACGTGCACCTCGAGCCCGACGACCATCTCGTAGACGGTGCCGTTCGACTCGTGGGTCCAGGTGTCGCGTGACGTGCCTGACTCGTCACGCGACTCGGTGCCGGCGGTCATGGTGCGCTCCGCTCGAGCTCGGCGGCGACTCGGAACATGCGGGCCTCCTCGAGGGCCGGGGCGAGCACCTGCACGCCGACGGGCAGTCCGTGGTCGCCGGTCCCGAACGGGACGCTCCTGCCGGGGTCGCCCGAGAGGTTCGACGGGATCGTGTACGTGTCGCAGAGGTACATCGCGAGGGGAGCGTCGTTATTCGAGCCGACCTCGAAGGCGCCCGACGGTGAGGTGGGCGTGAGCATCACGTCGCACGACGCGTACGCCGCGGCGA
>JBCCTP010000138.1:0-10199 GCA_039198505.1 Actinomycetota bacterium
GGTGTTCTACGCGGTGTCGTTCGGCGCGAGCCTCCTCACCATCGACCCGGCCAACGAGCGGGGTGCCGCGCTCTTCGACGCCCTGGTGCACCGCACGTTCACGGCCGTCTACGACCTCGACGCCGGCGCCGCACTCGGCTTCGACCTCGCCCGCTGAGTGGCGCAGCCGAGCGGACCCTCCGGAAACTACCGGGGGTAGATTTCGCGTCCGGAGTGTGGGAACGTTGTCCCGGGCTCGGGGGAGCCCGCCGCCGACCGACGACATCGTCGGGTCGTCGACACACAACCGAGAGCACGACGTGACGGGGGGTCACATGTCGACCATCGAAGACGAGCTGCCGCTGCACCTGCGCGGCAACTGGGCGCCGCTGAAGGACGAGCGGACCATCTCCGACCTCGAGGTGACCGGCACGCTGCCGGCCGAACTCGACGGTCGGTACGTCCGAAACGGGGCGAACCCCATCACGGGGTTCAGCGATCACCCGTTCCTGGGGGACGGGATGATCCACGGCATCCGCCTCCGCGACGGCCGGGCCGAGTGGTACCGCAACCGGTACGTGCAGACGCCGTTCGTCGCCGATCCCGACCGTCAGGTGATCGACATGGAGGCGAGCCTCACCGACATGACGTCGTCGAAGGCGAACACCAACGTCATCGGCCACGCCGGTCGCATCATGGCGCTCGAGGAGGGTCACTTCCCGTACGTCCTCGACGGCGACCTCGACACCGTCGGACCGCACGACTTCGGTGGTGTGCTGAACGGCCCGTTCACCGCGCATCCGAAGATCTGCCCGGTCACCGGCGAGCTGCTCGCCTTCGGCTACTCGATGATGGAGCCGTACCTCACGTACCTCCGGGTGTCGGCCGACGGCCAGCTCGTGCAGACCGAGAACATCACCGTGGGCGGACCCACGATGATGCACGACTTCAACACGACCGAGAACCACGTGATCTTCATGGATCTCCCGGCGGTGTTCGACCTCGAACTCGCGCTGAAGGGTGAGATGCCCATCCGCTGGAGCACCGACTACCCGGCGCGGCTCGGGGTGATGCCGCGGACCGGCAACGACGCCGACGTCACCTGGTACGAGATCGAGCCGTGCTACGTGTTCCACCCGATGAACGCGTACGAGAGCGGCGACCGCATCGTGCTCGACGTCGCCCGTCTCCCCCACATCTGGCGCGATGGCCCGATGGACTTCCCGGAGCCGGCGCTGCACCGCTGGACCATCGACACGTCCTCCGGGCAGGTCGCCGAGGAACAGGTCGACGACCTGCCGGCCGAGTTCCCACGCGTCCCCGACGCACGCGTCGGCCTCGAGCACCGGCACGGCTACATGATGGGCAACGCCGCCGAGTCGGCGTTCACCGAGCCGATGACGGCGAACGGTGCGCTCCTCAAGTACGACCGCCAGACCGGCGAACGCACGCGGATCGACGTCGGCCGAGGGCGGCTTCCCGGCGAGGCCTCGTTCGTCCCGCGCGAGGGAGCCACCGCGGAGGACGACGGCTACCTCATGACCTACGTGTACGACGCCGAGCGAGACGCCAGCGACTTCGTCGTGTTCGACGCGTCGACGATGAGCGACGAGCCGGTCGCGTCGGTGGCCCTGCCCCGCGTGCCGTTCGGTTTCCACGGCAACTGGGTGCCGAGCGGCGTCGCCGACTGACGCCGCGACCACGTGACACCGCGATCGTTCGCCGCCCGGTGGGGGTCGGCGGCGAACGATCCGTCTCGGGACGGCGGGACCCGAGGCATCGACTCCTGGGGGACGACATGCATCGATCGACCGACACGACGGTTCGGGGACGCTCGCACCGTGTTCGGCGGCTCGCCGCCACGCTGACCGCACTCGCGCTGATCGCCGCGGCGTGCAGCAGCGACGACGGCACCGACGAGGCCGCGGACACCGCGCCACCCGCCACCGACTCCGGCGACGAGCCCGCCGAGACCGCCGCCGAGCCGGCGACGACCGAACCGGTCGACGAACCGGCAGAGCCGGATGGCGACACCGCGGACTCCGCTGACGACGAGTCCGGGGACGCAGGCGACGAGGCCGGGGACGCAGGCGACGAGGCCGGGGACGCAGGCGACGGCTCGAGCGACACCGACCCGGAGGGCAGCGGAGCGACCGACGGCGTCCTGGCGGTCGGTGCGACCGCCGTGTTCCCCGACCTCGGACCACCGACGGGCGAGACCATGAAGGTCGCCCTCGTCAACACCGAGGGCACTCCCGGACTCGACTTCCCCGACGTGCGTCTTCTCGTCGGGGCATCGTTCGACTACCTCAACGAACACGGGGGTCTCGGAGGCCGGCCGGTCGAGCTCGTCACGTGCACGGCCAACGGTTCGCCCGAGACATCGCAGGCCTGCGCCCAGGAGGTCACCGGCCAAGACGTCGAGCTCGTGCTCCTCGGACTCGACCTGTTCCCCGACTACCCGACCTACTCGGCGGCGGGTGTGCCCGTGATCGGGATGCTGCCGATCCTTCCCGCCGACTACGCCGCCGACGCGCTGTTCCTGACCGGCGGGAACGCCACCACGATGGGGGCGATCGCCGCCGCTGCGACCGAGCACTACGGCGCGCAGTCGATCGGCATCATCAGCGCCGACAACGCCGGGGCCAACGCAAGCGAGGCGCAGCTCACCGCAGCGCTCGACATCGCCGGGATCGAGCACACCACGATCAAGGGCGGCGACACCGAGACGGACGCCGGCTTCCAGGGCCTCATGCGCGAGGCCGCGTCGGGCGATCCCGACCTCCTCGTGTCGCTCTACGCCGACGCCGGATGCATCGGCACCATCCGCGGTCGAGCGGCGCTCGGCATCGACATTCCGGTCATCACCACGAGCATCTGCGCGGACAGCGCCGTCATCGAGGCGGTCGGCGACGAGGCTCTCGGATGGGTGTTCGTCGGAATCCAGACCGACGAGGACACCCCTGAACGAGAGATCCTGCAGGACATCGTCGTCCCGGCCCTCGAGATCGACCCGTCAGAGTTCGACCCGAATGCGCTCGGCCTCGGCGGGCTCGGCACGGTGATGATCATGTCGCTCGCCGTGTACGCGAACGACGTCGTCGCGGGTGGTGGCGAGGTGACCGGCTCCACGCTGTACGAGTACTTCCAAACGGCCTCGGGACTCGCTCAGTGGCCGTCCGGCGCCGCGGTCGAGTGCGGCCAGTCCGACACCTACCCCTCGATCTGCGCCTTCACGTTCCCCTTCGCCGAGTACGTGGAGGGCGGCGGGGTCATCACCGTGCCGGGACTCGAGGCGGTGTCCAGCATCGACTACCTCCCGTGACGTCGTCGGCCGAGCAGACGGCGTTCGCATGGACTTCGTGCGCAGCCAGTGCGCACACACCCCATGAGAACACCCGGGGACCCGACCACCACGGCGTCGAACGACCGTCGTTCCATCACTGTCACACCCCCGTGCGCATGATCGCCGGGTGACGTCGAAGACCCGCACCCACTTCACCTGTTCGGCCTGCGGCGCCGAGTCGCCCCGATGGGCCGGGCGCTGCAGTACCTGCGGCGAATGGAACACGCTGGAAGAGACCGATCGCGCCGGCGATGCCGGTCCCACTCCGCTTCCGCCGTCTCGACGTGCGTCCGCACAGCGCATCGACGAGGTCGGTGTCGGAACCGCCCGACCGGTGTCGACCGGCATCGACGAGCTCGACTCGGTGCTCGGTGGTGGCCTGGTGGCCGGCTCGGTCACGCTCGTCGGCGGCGAGCCGGGCATCGGCAAGTCGACGCTGCTGCTGCAGCTGCTCGCGCAGCACTCGGGCACGGCGCTCTACGTCACCGCCGAGGAGAGCGCAGAACAGGTCCGGGTCCGGGCCGAGCGAGTCGGTGCACTGCGCGACGACCTCTGGTTGCACGCCGAGACATCACTGCCGCACGTCCTTGCGAGCATCGACGAGGTCGAACCCTCCATCGTGGTGGTCGACTCCATCCAGACGATCCACGATCCCGACATCACCTCGTCGAGTGGCAGCGTCGCCCAGGTCCGGTCGTGCGCGCAACGGCTGGTCGACGTCGCGAAGGAGCGCGACATCGCGGTCGTCCTCGTCGGCCACGTCACGAAGGACGGAGGCCTCGCCGGCCCCCGTGTGCTCGAACACGTCGTCGACACCGTGCTGCACTTCGAAGGCGACCGCCACCACGCGCTCCGACTGCTCCGTGCGGTCAAGCACCGATTCGGTCCCACCAACGAACTCGGACTCTTCGAGATGGTCGGCTCGGGGCTCCACGCGGTTCCCGACCCCTCCACGATGTTCCTGGCCGACCGGCGCACGGGTGTCGCCGGGTCGGTCGTGGTGCCCACGCTCGAAGGGCGACGCTCGATCGTGGTCGAGGTGCAGGCGCTCACGTCTCCGGCGGTCCCGGGTGTCCCGTCGCGCCGCAGTGCGCAGGGTCTCGACGGCGGGCGCCTCTCGATGCTCATGGCGGTCCTGTCGCGGCGCGGGCGGCTTCCGCTCGGCGACTCCGACGTGTTCGCCTCCATCGTCGGCGGCGCCCGGTTGAGCGAACCCGGACTCGACCTCGCCCTCGTCCTCGCGGTCGCCAGCGCTGCGGTCGACCGGCCCGTCCCCGCCGACGTCGCAGTGTTCGGCGAGGTGGGGCTCGGCGGAGAGGTGCGTCAGGTCTCCGATGCGCCGCGCCGAATCACCGAGGCCGCTCGACTCGGATTCCGTCGGGTCGTCGTCCCGGTCGGCTCCCCCGACCCCGATCCGTCACTGGCCGGGCGGATCGAGCTCGTCCGGGTCGACACCGTGAGCAGCGCTCTCGCCCGCCTCGATCTGCGCCACCGAGCGAGCCACGACGGCGACGTCGGCGACGGAGCACTCCGAGCGGTGTGATCGGCGGCGACATCGGTGCTCCCTCCGGAGCGACCACGGGCCGCTGGCGTATCATCGGTTCATGAAGTCCCGGTTCGAGAGCGCCAGCGAGCAGATGCGCGATGCGCTGTCTCGTGTCGCACCCGGGACCCCGCTCCGCGACGGGATCGACCGCGTCGTGCGGGCCAAGGCGGGTGCCCTGCTGGTGCTCGACGACGGCCCCGACGTGCTGTCGATCTGTTCGGGCGGCTTCCTCGTCGACGCGCCGTACAGCCCGCAGCGACTCTCCGAACTCGCGAAGATGGACGGCGCCATCATCATCTCGTCCGACGGCGGCCGGATCGCCCGGGCCAACGTCCACCTCGTCCCCGACCCGACCGTGCCGACGAGCGAGACCGGCACCCGCCACCGCACCGCCGAGCGCGTCGCCCGGTCCCTCGACGTGCCCGTCGTGTCGGCGAGCGAGGAGATGGGCGTCATCAACGTCTACGCCGCCGGTCAGAAGCGGCAGCTGCAAGAGATCGGGCGCTTGCTCGAGCGAGCGAATCAGGCACTGCAGACCCTCGAGCGGTACAAGCGGCGGCTCGACGACTCGATCGCCGCGCTCACCGCCGTCGAGGTCGAAGACGTCGCCACGCTGCGCGACGTCGCCACGGTCGTGCAGCGAGGCGAACTCGTTCATCGCATCTCCGACGAGATCGAGACGATGATCGTCGAGCTCGGCGTCGACGCTCGGCTGCTCCGTCTCCAGCTCGACGAGATCTACGGCGAGATCGACGACGAGCTCGACCTCGTGGTCGACGACTACGTCGGCCCGCACCGCACCACCAAGGCCACCCTCAGCGAGATGGCGGCGCTCACCGACGACGACGTGCACGATCTCCGCCGAGCGGCGAAGGCCCTCGGACGTGACGGCGATCCCGACGACCTGGGCCAGGAGGTCACGTCGCGCGGATTGCGCCTCCTGCACCGGACGCATCGCCTCGACAGCGAGTCGGTCTCCGCCGTGGCCGGCCACTTCGACGGCCTGGCGCGGCTCCAGCGTGCGACCGTCGACGAGTTGGTGGCGGTCGACGGCGTCGACGAGGACACGGCCGCCGACATCCGCGAGACCCTCGCGCGGGTCACCGAGTCGGCGATCCTCGATCAGTACAACTGACCGAGCGGCACGTCTCTCTGAGCGTCGGCTCTCAGGCGCGTCGCGTGGCGGCGAGTGGTCGGTCTCGGCTGGTGTCGAAGTACTGCCAGGCGGCGGCGAGCCGCGGGACGGCCTGCTCGATCGACTCCGGCGGGTCGGTGAACGCGATCCGGACGTGTGTGTCGTCCGACGAGCCGAACTGCTCCCCGTGTGCGATCAGGACGCCGTACCTCGCGGCGTGCTCGCAGAATCCGGCAGCCGACCCCTCGGGAAGCCGGATCCACAGCACCAGTCCCCCGCGCGGTCGACGGACGTCCCACTCGGGGATCGCTGCACGCAGCCCGTCGACGAGCAGTTCGGCGCGTGCACGCAGCTGCAACACTCGCTCCGCGGCCAACTCGTCGTACCGGTCGAGGAGCGCGAGCGCCGCGAGCTGGGAGTGGATCGGTGAGTACAGGTCGACCGTGGCTCGCAAGCTCCGGAGCTGGCTGATCGCCGCCGGGTCGGCGCGGATCCATCCGAGCCTCAGCCCTGGCCACGCGACCTTGTTGACCGAGTCGACGATGAAGTGATCGGTGCGGCGGTCGGAACCGGTGATCTCGGCGGCGAGTGGCAGCGGAGGAGGCTGTCGGTCGAACGCCAGCGGCGCGAGCACTCGATCTTCGACGATGGGGAGACCGAAGTCGGCGCCGAGCTGGGCGACACGGCGACGCCGCTCGGGCGAGAGCCGGGAACCCGTCGGATTGTGGTGATGCGGGTTGAGCGCGACGAGCGCCGGTCGATGGCGGACGATCGCCCGTTCGAGCGCGTCGGGCACGATGCCGTCGTCGTCGGAGTCGACGCCCAGGGTGCGTCCGCCCTGGCGTGCCACCGCATCGATGAATCCCGGCCACGACGTCTCCTCGCGCAGCGCGACGTCACCGGGTTGGGTGAGCAGCGCGGCGCAGAGGGCGATCCCACTCTGAGCGCCGGCGGTGATCAGGATCTCCTGCGGGGTCGTCGGGAGTCCGCGGTCGGTGTGGTGCCGGGCGATCCGATCCCGGAGCGCCGGGATGCCGGCCGGCTCGTCGTCGTCGAGGACGTCGACGTGAGCGCGCAGGTCGACGGAGTCGAGCACGTCGAGAACGGTGGGCAGGACGTCGGGCACGGCGACGCGTAGGTCGATGGCCGCGTGGGACGGCGAGAAGAGCGGGTCGCTCACCAGCTCACGTCGCGACGGTCGCACCGAGGGACGATCCGACGACGCAGCGGTCCGGTCGGCCACTCGCGTCCCGCTGCCCTGCACCCGTTCGACCTGGTGTCGATCGGTGAGCACGGCGTAGGCGCGTACGACAGTTCCGCGGGCGACGTCGAGTTCGTTCGACAACGCTCGCTCGGGAGGCAACACCTCGCCGGGGGCGATCGCGCCGACGGCGATCAGATCGGCGATCGCATCGGCGAGTTGGCGATAGAGAGGTCCATCTCCGCTGGACCACAACCCGAGAGATGATGCCAATCTCTCAGGATTGCGCCACGATGTCGGGGCCAATTTCACGTCTCCGGTGCTCGAATCGGGTCGTTGGACCCTTCAGAGTAGTCCACATGACCACGACGTTGATCAACGAGGCCCCGGCGGAGACCTCCGCCGATCCCATCGTCGCGACCGCCCGCGACCTCGCCCACACGATCGGGCGCCGCCACGAACGAGCCGTCGCACCGCACCACGTGTCGCTCGCGTTCACCGTGGCCGAGCTCTCCCGATCGGCGGGCAGCGAGCTCGCGTGGAGCCCCGACGATCCGACCGTCGTCCTCCTCCGTGCGCTGTCGAATCTCGCCATCGACGCGCCGGGCGCCGTCAGCCGGGAAGGCGTCCGACTCCTCGCCGCACTCGGCTGACCGAACTCACGTCAGCACAACCCCTCAGAACCGCAGGATGCGCTGACGTGAGCCGCGGCCCGTGCGGGTCGGGGTGGTCAGACGGCAACGGTGCTGTCGGGGTGGAAGGCGATCCAGGCGAACCAGAAGGTGTCGATGTGGGTGAGCTGGTCGAGGGTCGACCCGGCCAGTTCGCCGTCGATCGCCTCACCGAACACGTTCCAGGTCGAGCCGGTCTCGACGTCGGTGATGACGCCGTCGCCGGCCGACTCGAACGTGAGCGTCTGTCCGTCGACCACCGGACGGAACACACCCGTCGCACCGACGTCGACTCCGCCCGACACGTTGCCGCCGTCGAGCGCTGACGTGGAGCCCGGCACCCAGAAGGCGGCCGCTGGCGCGCCGCCGAGATCGGTCGTGACCACACCCGCCTCGCGCAGTTCGAGGAGCGGGAAGGCGGCGGTGTCGCCGTCGTCCTCCACCCCGACCACCCTCGTCATCGCCGTGTAGCGACCGTCGACATCACCCTCGAACAGGAACGGATCGGAGTTCACGTCGTCGTAGCCGGGGTACGGGTTGGCTCCGTACCGGCGCTCGAACCCGGTGTCCCGGGACAGCACGAGCCCGTCGGGGTTCTCCTGGAGCCAGGTGCCGAACCCGACGATGGTCGCCGGGATCTCGACGAGCTCGGAATCGACCAACTCGCCGTAGAGCGGTTCACCGGTGAAGTGGCTCCACAGCGTCTCCGTCTGGCGGTCGTACATCACGAGACTCGAGTTGTACAGGAGACCCGACACGCCGAACTCGAGGATCTGCCCGTCGACGTCGCTCTCGTACACGGTCACCGAGTTGCACAGCGGGCAGTACGCGACCGACACGGGGACGCCACCGACGGTGTCGTTCACGATCTCGTGCCAGATCATGATGTCGAGCGGGTAGGCCCGGGCGTCGCCGTTGATCTCGAGCGCGACCACCGGATCGGTCGGTGCGAGGTAGTCGACCGTGGAACCGTCGTGGAAGACCGGCTCGTCGATGGAAGGAATCCCGTCCGGAGGTGGTCCACCCGATCGCAATACACCGAGATCGATCGTCGGCGGCGGCAGCTCGTCGGTGGGCGAGTTCCACGTGCGCAGCCCGGACACCGACACGTCGGGTGCCGTCGGGTCGATCTGCTCGGTCCCGACGACGACCGCCGCCGACTCCGAGTACGCAACAACGTCGATCGCCGCAGCCGGGACCTCGTCGAAGCCGGCACCCTCCGACGAGCCGCCCTCGTCCGACTCGGTGGCGCCTGACGAGTCGGACCCGTCGGACGAGCCCGACTCAGCGACATCGGCCGCTGCTGCCGAGTCAGCGGAGTCGGCTGAGTCGTCCGCTCCGGCGGAGCCGCACGCGGCGAGCGCGAGACCTCCGACGAGCACGAGACCGGCGACACGCTGGGGGGAACGGCGGCGAGGCGACATGCACGAAGTCAACGACGGCGATCGGAAAGACCCGGCATCGAGTCGGGAACGGTTCGCGAAACTCGTCCGCATCAGCCAGAGTGACTCGGTGCCCGCCTCGCACGGTCATCCCCGCCCGGAGCTCGCCCGACTCTTCGTCTACGGGACGCTGCTCCCGGGCGACGTCCGCTGGCACCTCCTCCGCCCGTTCGTCGTCGACGACGGGTGGGCCGATCGCGTCTACGGGCGCCTGTACGACACCGGCGAGGACTACCCGGCGGCCGTGTTCGACGACCGCACCGTGACCACCCGCCACGGGTCGACGTCCTCCGCCGCCGAGCTGGGAGATGGCGTCGTGCTGGGTCGCACGTTCGCGTTGGTCGAGGCGTCGATCACGCGATGCCTCGAGATCCTCGACGAGGAGGAGGGAACCGTCGGCGGGTGGTACCGCCGGATCGTGGTGCGGACCGCCGCCGGGACCGACGCCTGGGCCTACGAGTACGGGTCGGGCCTCGACCTCACGCCGGTCGGGAACGGCGACTGGACCACCGTCGACCGGTCCTGACCGTCCTGCCGGGGCCGGGCTCAGCGATGCGGTCGATCGAAGTCAGTCGCCGATCGAGGTGAGCTGGTCGAGCATCGCGTCGAGCTCGTCGGAATCGATCCCGAACTGTCCGAGGTCGATGCCGAGCTCGTCGAGCCGCGTGCGGAGCTCGCCGAGTTCTGCGTCGAGGTCGAGCTCACCGAGATCGATCTCGCTGACGTCGAACGGCAACTCGGACAGATCCAGTTCACCCAGGTCGAACTCGCCGAAGTCGAAGTCACCCAGGTCGAACTCGCCGAACTCGACGTCGGCGGGAAGCAGGTCGGCGCATGCATCGTGGGCAGCGTCGAGTGCGGCGACCGTCTCCTCGTCGA
>JBCCTP010000139.1:0-10146 GCA_039198505.1 Actinomycetota bacterium
GTCTCGGCGAAACGCTCCGGCAGCCTGCGATGCGACAGTGTGTGCCTGACCCAGACTGTCGCTACTCGGGAGCGATGACGTCGGCGAGCTCGAGGATGCGGGCCGGTGGGAGGTGCTGCTCGCGGATCTTGGCGTCGAAGGGTGAGAGGGCGTCCTCGATGGCGTTGGTGATCGCCGCCGGAGCGCCGATCATGCCGCCCTCGCCCACGCCACGGAAGTCGTTCTCGCCGCCCGGTGAGTGCGTCTCGAGATGGTGGATCTCGATCTCGGGGATCTCCATCGCGGTCGGCACGAGGTAGTCCATGTACGTCGCCGACTGGAGGTTGGCGTCCTCGTCGTACGCCAGCTTCTCGTACAGCACTGCGCCGATTCCCTGGGCGACGCCGCCGCGGACCTGACCGTCGACGATGGCGGGGTTGATGATCGGACCGCAGTCCTCGACCACGAGATACCGGGGGAACCGCACCATCCCGGTGTCGAGGTCGACCTCGACGATGCATGCGTGGGTCGCCACCGACCATCCACCATCGCCCTTGCCGGCGTAGCTCTGTTGCGCGCCGAACGCGGCGTCGCCGCCTCGCGTCTCGACCGTGCCCCGATCGTCGATCGCCGCAGCCGCCACCTCGGCGTACGTGATCCCGCGCGACGGCACTCCCGCCACGTGGATGTTCCCGTCGACGATGTCGATGTCGGCCGCGTCGGCCTCGAGAATCTTCGCCGCCTGCTCGACGACCTGTGCCCGGACCTCGCGCGACGAGTACTTCGCGACGCCACCGCCGATCGGTCCGCCTCGGCTCCCGCCGGTGCCGACCAGGCTGAACGGCGTGCGGTCGGTGTCGCCGAACACGAGCCGGACGTCCTCGATGGGAACGCCCAGTTCGTCGGCGACGATCTGGCCGTAGGTGGTCTCGTGACTCTGACCGTGTGGCATCTGCGACGTGTAGACCTCGATCGAGCCGTCGGGCAGCACCGCAGTGGACCCTTCCTCGGCAGCGAGTGCCGAGTTGCCGGGCTCGACGTAGTCGAAGAACTTCGGCGGTCCCGGGGCGGCCTCGTGATAGCTGGCGATGCCGACGCCGAGATACCGCCCCTCGGTGCGGGCGTTCTGCTGCATCGCCCGGAACGACGGCAGGTCGAGGAGTTCGATCGCCCGCTCGAGCGTCGCACGCGTCGCCAGCGTCTCGTCGACCGGCGGCCCCGAGATCATCGCGTCGGCGTCGACGTCGCCGCCGAACATGTTCTTGAGCCGGACCTCCTCGGGCCGCAACCCGAGCCGGCGGGCGACGACGTCGATCATCCGCTCGCGCACCCAGGTCTCGTTGGCCCAGGGGCCGCGGTACGGGATCACGCGACCCTTGTTCGTGGCGTAGGCGCGGGCGTGGTACTCGTACGCGTCCCAGCGATACGACCCCGGCGCCATCACCTTGATGAGGCCGCCGATCAGCGAGCTGTTGAACGGAAACCCCGGATAGGCGCCCTGGTCGATGTCGAGATGAACGCGGAGGCCACGGAACGTCCCGTCGTCGTCGACGGCGACCGAGAGCGTGAACTCCTCCTCGCGCGCCTGGCCACCGTCCATGAGGTTCTCGACGCGATCCTCGATCCAGGTGATCGTCCGGTCGAGGTGGATCGACGCGGCGGCGACGGCCAACTCCTCGCGCCCGACGGCTCCCTTCGACCCGAACCCGCCACCGACGTCCTGCACCTCGACGTGGGGGAAGTCGTCGGCGCCGAGCAGCCCGAGGCCGGCGAGGTTCATCACCTTGAGGTGGCCGACGTCCTTCTTGAGCTGGTCGACCATGCCCTGGTTGTCGGTCTCCTTCAGCGTGTCGGCGTTCTCGGTCACGAACGCCTTGGCCGCAGCGAGGAACGACGACCGGCGCGCCTTGTTGCCGACGATCCCCTTCATCGAGTCGCGCAGCGTGCGCTTCTGGGCCAGCGCGGCGATGGCCCAGCGGGCGAGCTGCGGCGACTGCGTGGCGAGGCGGACATCGAGTCGTCCGTCGTCGCCCGGACCGGCAACGATCCCGCGCGTCTCCATCGGCTGGTTGGTCTGCCGGTGGGAGGCGAACCGCTCGGTGATCACCCGATCGGCCGACGCGAACACCTCGTCGACGTCGCCGTAGGTCGCCCGGCGATCGTAGACGATGTTGCCGTCGGTGCGCTCCCACACCTGTGGCCCGCCGGCGGTCGCCGCATCGTCGATGGTGGCGACCGCGTCGAGCGGTTCGTAGTCGACGTCGACGAGTTCGGCCGCGTCTTCGGCCAGATGCCGCGACTCGGCGATCACCAGGGCGACCGGATCGCCGACGTGGCGGACCTTGGTCGAGCTGAGGCAGTGGAACAGCGGCGTGTACAGACCGGGTGCGGTGATCACCGGGATGAAGGGATGGGTGAGCTCCTCCATGTCGGCGCCGGTCAGGACGGCGGTGACGCCGGGAGCGCGGCGCGCGGCAGCGACGTCGATCGACCGGATCTCGGCGTGAGCGAGCGGACTGCGGACGAAGGTGGCGTGCAGGGTTCCGGCGCGTGCGTCGTCGCCGACGTAGAAGCCCTCGCCCTGGAGGAGCCGGACGTCTTCGACCCGTCGGACCGACTGGCCGACGAGACCCGAGCGATCGGTGGTGATCTCGCTCGGAGCCGAGCCGCGGGCGGTGGGTGCGCTCATGAGCGGTCCTCCTTCATGAGTTCGACGGCTCGCTCGACGCCGGCCACGATCGACTGGTATCCGGTGCAGCGGCAGAGGTTGCCGGACAGCTCGTCACGGATCTCGTCGGTGGTCGGGTCGGGGTTCTCGTCGAGCAGTGCGAGGGTCGACATGAGGAATCCCGGCGCACAGAATGCGCACTGGAATCCGTGGGCGTCCATCATCGCCTGCTGGATCGGATGGGGCGTGCCGTCGTCGTCGGCGAGCCCCTCGATGGTGGTGATGTCGGTCCCCTCGGACTGCGCCGCGAACATCAGGCAGCTGCGCGACGGCTGGCCGTCGACGAGCACGGTGCAGGCTCCGCACACGCCGTGCTCGCAGCCGAGGTGGGTGCCGGTGAGTCCGCACTCGCCGCGGATCACGTCGCTGAGGGTGCGCCGCGCCTCGACGTGCACGGTCTGTGCGACGCCGTTGATCGTGAACGACACGTCGACCATCGATCCGCCCGCAGCGTTCTCGGCGTCGACGCGCCGAGCGATCGCGGCCGCAGCGTCGGCTGCGGTGTCGGACGTGACCGTCCCTTCGATGCTCATGCTGCGGCTCCCTCGGTGGACGTGGTGGCCGCGGAGACGGCGCGACGGACGAGAACGCCTCCGAGGTGCTTGCGGTAGGCGGTGGTGCCGTGGATGTCCCCGGGCGGATCGAGGTGCTCGCGGGCGGCGGCCGACGCCGCTTCGATGCCGGCATCGTCGACGGGCCGGCCGACGAGTGCGGCGTCGACCTCGGGCACGCGGATCGGCGTCGACGCGGCGCCGAAGAAGGCGAGTGCCGCGTCGGCGACCACGTCGTCGTCACCGATCTCGAGTCGGGCGGCGACCCCCACCAGTGCGTAGTCGCCGTGTCGGCGCGCCACCTCGACGACGGCGCCCAGAGACCGATCGGACCAGGCGGGGAACGTGACCGACGTGAGGATCTCGTCGGCTCGCAACGTGGTGGTGAGGTAGCCGTCGAAGAAGTCCGCTGCGGTGATGACCCGTTCGCCGTCGGCGGACGTGGCCGTCATCGTGGCACCGGTCGCGAGCCCGACCGCCGGCATCTCGGCGGCCGGGTCGGCGTGGGCGATCGACCCGACCACGGTGCCCTGACTCCGGATCGCCCGATGGCCGACCCAGGGCAACGCCTGTGCGACGAGCGGCGCGTGCCGGGCGACGTCGTCGGATCGTTCGGCCGTCGCGTGCCGGACCATGGCGCCGATCGTGACCGACCCGTCGTCGCCGACGGTGATGTCGGCGAGGCCCGGAACCGCACCGATGTCGATGACGTGGGCCGGCCGGGCCATGCGCAGTGCCATGAGAGGGACGAACGACTGTCCGCCCGCAAGGACCTTGGCATCGTCGCCGTGTTCGGCGAGGAGGGCCAGCGCATCGTCGAGCGACGTCGGCCGGTGGTAGCTGAACGGTGGCGCCTTCACCGGTTCATCCTCGCGCTGCGTGGCCGGCGTCACCGAACGACGGGGGTGGGCGCACCAGAAAGTGAGGTAACCTCATGTTCATGCCGATCGTGACCGTGCGCGTCCCGTCCGACTCCTTCGACGACGAAGGTCGTCGTGCGATCGTCGGTGATCTCACGGCCGCGGTCGCCGACGCCGAGCAGATCCCGACCGATCCCGAGATCCAGGGACAGGTCGTGATCCTCTGGGAGGAGATCAACGCACCGCACGTCCACGTGAACGGCGTCGAGGTCGCCGCGTTCGGTGTGCCCGTCTTCGTCGACGTCCAGCCACCGGCCGGCGCCCTCGAACAGGATCGGATGGACGCGTTCGCCGAGGCGGTCGATCGCTCGTTCCGTGAACGCCCCCCGGTCGACGGTCGTCCGGTGTTCACCTCGCTGATCGTGAACGACGTCGCGGACGGCCGATGGGGGATCGACGGACGAGTCCAGCACCTCGCCGACTTCGCCCGGTCCGCGGGCTACCGGCACCTCCGACACCTCGTGTCGTGACGATCGTCGAGGGTCGTCGACCGGTCCAGCGGCGAGGCATCGAGCGGCGGAACTCGATCCTCGACGCCGCCGCACGCCAGCTCCTCCAGCACGGACTGCCGATCAACCTCACCGCCGTCGCCGAGCGAGCTGCCGTGCCGATCGGGTCGCTCTACCAGTACTTCCCGTCGCACGCGGCGTTGATCGTGGGTCTCGCCGAACGGCACCTGCGCACCGTTGGCGGCGAGATCGTCGACCGGCTGGTCGACCCCGACGGCGGCGCCGGGGCTCCTGACGAGATCGAGCGGTCACTCCGGACCTACCTCGCCGTCGCCGACGACGAACTCCAGGTGGCGATCATGAGGGCGATCCGGACCGACGACGCGCTTCGAGCGCTCGACCGCTCCGACACGCGGGCGAACGCCCGTCGTCTCGCCGACGCGTTCAGCACGGCGGACGATGGGACCGGTGGTTCACGGATCCCGGCGACGAGACTCGAGTTGGTGATCGATCTGGCCGGCGAGACGATCCTGCTGCTCGCCGATCGCGAACCAGCGGACCGAGCCGCACTCGTGGACGAGTTCGTCGACCTCGTGACCCCTTGATCTCGCCTCAGAACACCAGGACGGGCTTGATCACCGATCCGTCGGCGCTCGCCGCCTCGGCGGCGTTCACGTCGGCCAACGGGAACTCGGTGATCAGCTCGTCGAACGGGAACTGCCCCTCGGCGTTGAGTCGGGCGAGCCGCGGGATGAACTCCGACGGTGTCGAGTCGCCCTCCATCACGCCGGTGATCGTGCGACCTCCGATGAGGGAGAGGAAGTCGAAGGTGACGTCGCCGAAGCCCACTCCGGCGAGCCCGAGCGTGCCCAGGTTGTTGAGACCTTCGAACGCCGCCCGCACGACCGCCGCATTGCCGGTGGTGTCGAAGGCCCGGTCGGCGCCCCGCCCGGTCGCTTCGATGATCCCTGCGGTGATCTCGGCGGGCTCACCCGACAGCACCGTGGTCGCACCGAATCGCTCGGCCAGCCCCAACCGGTTCTGGTGCCGGTCGACGGCGATGATCCGGTCGGCGCCCGCGACCTTCGCCGCCATGACCGCGCTCAGCCCCAGCGCTCCTGCGCCGGTGATCACGACCGACATGCCCGGCTGGACGTCAAGGGTGTTGAGGATTGCGCCGGCACCGGTCTGCACACCGCACCCGAGCGGCCCGAGCTTCGCGAGCTCGTACGACGGGTCGACCTCGACCACCGAGTTGCGCATCACGACCGCGTGGCTGGCGAACGACGACTGACCGAAGAAGTGCGATCCGACCGGGTCACCGTCGGCGTCGGTGAACGCCTTCGACCCGTCGAGACGGCCTCCCGCCATGTTGTGCATCTGGAAGTCGAAGCAGTACGGCAACCGGCTCTGGTCGCAGGCGGGGCAGGCACCGCAGTGGTTGAACGAGAGCACCACGTGGGCGCCCACGGCGAGGTCGTCGACACCCTCGCCGACCGCCTCGACGACTCCGGCGCCCTCGTGCCCGTACACCTGGGGGCCCGCGAAGAACTCCGGTGGCAGCTCGCGGCTGAGGAGGTCGGTGTGGCACATCCCGGTCGCCACCATGCGCACCAGGATCTCGCCAGCACGCGGCGGCTCCAGCTCGAGCTCCTCGACGCTGAACTCGCCCGACCCGGAACGGAGAACTGCTGCGGTGACCTTCATGGAGTTCATGTTCCCAATCGCTCGTCGTCCGCGACGGGCCGGACGGTGCGCCGGTTCGTCGGGCGCGGCCGCGAGTCACCACACTCGCAGTCGTGAAAGGAGTCGTCGATGGGTGAGATCGCAGGGTTGGAGGTCGGGCTGCCGGGTGGTCCCGACGGGGTGACCGCACCGTGGCTGACCAGCGTGCTCCGAACGAGCGGTGCGATCGATGCCGCCACGTCGGTCACAGCGGCTCACGTGGCGGAGTTCCAGGCGGGTGGCCTGCTCAGCACACTCGCCACGGCCATGCTCGAGCTCGACGGTCCCGGACCCGCGTCGGTCGTGTGCAAGTTCCCGGCGGTCGTCGAGACCCAGCGGGCGATGGCCGACGGGTTCGGTGTCTATGTGAAGGAGGTCGCGTTCTACCGCGAGATCGCCCCCCGATCGAACATCAAGATGCCGCTCGTCCACGCGGCGATGATCGCCGAGGACGGAAGTGACTACTGCATCGTCATGGAGGACCTGCGTCATCTCCGTCAGCCCGACCGGGCGGCGGGGATGACCTTCGACGAGGCGATCGTTGCGGTCGACGCACTCGCTGCGTATCACGCCGGCTGGCACGGCTCACCCGAGCTGCCCGCGTTGCGGGAGAAGTTCTTCTCCTACGACAGCCCCGTGTACCGGATGGGTCTGCCCGGCCTCGCCGAGGCCGGCTGGCCCGCGGCGAAGCACCACGCAGGCGGACTGATGTCCGAGACCGTCATCGCGTTCGGTGACCGGTGGCTCGATGCGCTCGAGCCGATGCTCGACCTCATGCTCGAACGCCCGACCCTGTGCCACCACGACTGGCGGGCCGACAACATCTTCTTCGACGAGAACGGTGACGTCATCGTGATCGATCCGCAGATCGTCGGGGTCACGAACCCGGCGTTCGACCTCGGGTACTTCATCAGCCAGTCGCTCGAGGGCGAGACGCGGGCCAGTCGCGGCCAGGAGCTCATCGACCGCTACGTCGCCACGAGTGCCGAGCACGGAGTCGAACTCGACCTCGACGAGATCACCTTCGACACCCGGGTGTCGATCGCGCTGTGCCTGATGTACGGCTTCGTGTCGTACCCCGAGTACGAGGCGCTGCCTCCCGAGGGGCAGGCGATGACCGACTCTCTGCTGCGCCGATCGGCGACCACGATCGAGGAGTTCGACGCCATCACGGCGGTCGACGAACTGCTCGCTCGCTGACGCCGCCGTCATCTCGTCCCGGGGTCGTCTCGTCCCGAAGTCGCCACGTCGAGCGGTCGACTCGACGCTGTCGGCGTCGGGCACGGTTCGCGTTCGCGGATCACCCGGAGTCGGTTGCATACTGGGGCGTCGATGAGCGGCTCCGACGACCATCCCGCAGCCGCGAACTTCGTTCGCGAACTCGTCGAGGCCGACAACCAGTCCGGGACGTTCGGTGGTCGGGTGCAAACGCGGTTCCCTCCCGAACCCAACGGATTCCTGCACATCGGCCACGCCAAGGCGATCACGGTCGACTTCGAGACGGCTGCCGAGTTCGACGGCGTCTGCCGTCTGCGGTTCGACGACACCAACCCCGACACCGAGGACACGGCGTTCGTCGAGGCGATCCTCGCCGATCTCGCCTGGCTCGGGTACCCGGTCGACGAGCCGCTCTACGCCAGCGACTACTTCGAACAGCTCTACGACTGGGCGGTCGTGCTGGTCGAGGGCGGCCACGCCTACGTCGACGAGCAGGACGGCGACACGATCTCGCGCCAGCGCGGTGGGTACGGGCGGCCGGGGGAGGACAGCCCGTTCCGCGATCGTCCGATCGCCGAGAACCTCGAGCGGCTCGCGTCGATGCGTGCCGGCGAGCAGGCCGAGGGCTCGATGGTGCTCCGCGCCAAGATCGACATGCAGGCCGAGAACATGCAGCTGCGCGACCCGGTGATGTACCGGATCCGTCACGCCGAGCACCACCGCACCGGCGATCGGTGGCACATCTATCCCACCTACGACTGGGCACACGGTCAGAGCGATGCGATCGAGGGCACGACCCACTCGCTGTGCACGCTCGAGTTCGAGAGCCACCGCCCGCTCTACGACTGGTTCCTCGAGCGGATCGCCGAGTCGTCCGGGCTGCCGCACCATCAGCCGCGCCAGACCGAGTTCGCCCGGCTGGGGTTGACGCACACGGTCACCTCGAAGCGGGTGCTCAAGCGCCTCGTCGACGAAGGTGTCGTCGACGGCTGGGACGACCCTCGGATGCCGACACTGCGCGGCCTCCGCAAACGGGGGTATCCGGCCGAGTCGATCCGCGAGTTCTGCGACTTCATCGGCGTGGCGCGCACCAACAGTCGCAACGAGATCGAGTTGCTCGAGTCGTTCGTGCGGCGTCGCCTCAACGCCGTGGCACAGCGGCGCATGGCGGTGCTGCGTCCGCTGCGCGTCGTCGTCCGCAACTGGCCGACCGACAAGGACGGCGACCCGATCATCGAGCACGTCGAGTTGGTCAACAACCCCGAGAACGACGCCGACGGCACCCGAACGGTTCCGTTCACGGGGGTGTTCTGGATCGAGCGAGACGACTTCATGGTCGACCCGCCGCCCAAGTACTACCGGCTCACCCCCGGCCGCGAGGTGCGCCTACGCGGCGCCTACTTCGTGACGTGCACCGGGTACGTCGCCGACGACGACGGCGAGGTGACCGAGGTCCACGTCACGTTCGATCCCGAGACGAAGGGTGGCAACGCCCCGGACGGCCGCAAGGTGAAGTCCACGATGCACTGGGTCTCGGCCGAGCACGCCGTCGACGTGAACGTGGCGCTGTACGAGCGGCTCTTCGAGGTCGAGGGCCCGGGCGAGGCGACCGGCGACGTGTTCGACGACCTGCACCCTGCATCGCGCGAGCTGCTGACCGACTGCAAGGCCGAGCCCGCGCTGGCCGGCACCGCCCCCGGCGAGGTCGTGCAGTTCGAGCGGCTGGGCTACTTCGCCCACGACCCCGACGAGTCGATGCTGTTCCATCGCACGGTCGGGTTGCGCGACGAGTGGGCGAACATCCAGAAGCGCCGCCAGTCCGGCGGCTGACGCGCGAATCCGAGGGTCGGGTGGATCGGCTACGGTCCGTTCGATCTCGTACTTGACGCTTCAACATCTCGTCCCTGGCCGGACCGATCCGGCATGAGTGGGATCGGCGCGTTCTTCCGCGTGGTGTCGCTGGCGCCGCGTTCGCAGCAGCGCAAGTTCGTCGTCGCGCAGATCGGCGTCGTGCTGATGGTCGTGGCGCAGCTGGTCATCCCGCTGCTGATCCAGGACATCATCGACGACGGGATCATCGCCGAGGATCTCGGGTCGATCTCCCGAACGGCCTTCGCCATGATCTGCTGGTCGGTGGCGAACCTCGTCGTGGCCGGGGGTGTCGCGTACCTGTCGGCGTCGGCGGCGACCGACTTCGCCCACGCGATCCGAACGCATCTCTACGACAAGATCTCGACGCTCAGCTACGGCAACATCGACCGCCTCTCATCGGCCGGGCTCCTCGTCCGGATGACGAGCGACGTCAACATCATGAGGACGTCGTTCATGATGACGATGTTCATGCTGTTCCAGGCGCCGTGGCTGCTGCTCGGCGCCGTCGGCCTCGTGTGGTGGCAGACCCCCGAGCTGCTGTGGGTGATGGGCGCGGTCGTGGTCGTGACGGCCGCGTTCGTGCTCGTCGTCGCGCCGGCGCTCGGACCGCTGTACGCACGTGCTCAGCACCGCCTGGACCGCCTCAATCTCGTGTTCCGCGAGAACATCGCCGGCATCCGGGTGGTCAAGGCGTTCAACCGGGA
>JBCCTP010000140.1:0-10121 GCA_039198505.1 Actinomycetota bacterium
CCCCGCTCGCCGTCGACGCGGTCCTGACCAAGGCGGCGGCGCTCACCGAGCAGCTCGGCATCGACGACTTCGCCGGTCTCCGCAGCGACCGTTGGCCCGACACGACGATTCCCGGACTGAACCTCGCCGCCGCTGCGTACGAACGTGATGCCGCGACCGGCTTGGCGGTCAGCCTCGAGTTGCGATCGGCGCTCTTCGAACGCGGCCTCGACATCGCCGACGCCGGCGTGCTCGAGGCGGTCGCTGCCGATCACGGTCTGGCTGCGCCCAGCCGTGATGCGCTCCCTGCGATCACCGACGACTACGAGCTCGGGAAGCAGCGTGGCGTCCAGGGGTCGCCGCACTTCTTCGTCGGATCCGACGGGTTCTTCTGCCCGGCACTCGATCTCGGCCACGACGACGACGGCCACCTCACGGCGCGATTCGACCGCGATCAGCTCGCTGAGTTCTTCGCCCGTCTCGACCGCTGACGCAGGCGCGACGCGCGCTCAGTGGGGCGATTCGTGACGCCCGCCACGCCGTTCGGGGTCGCATTCGGTGCTTGTGCGATCGTGGTCGCCGGATTCGGGACGTAGGTCCCGGGTTGGTGCGCATGTGCCCGAACAACATCGGCGCTCGTGGACGCATTGTTTCTCGCCCGATGGCAGTTCGGGATCACGACCGTCTACCACTTCATCATGGTCCCGCTCACGCTGGGCCTGTCGATGTTGGTGGCCTGGTACCACACCCGCTGGTACCGCACGCGTGACGAGGCCGACCTCCGGCTGACGAAGTTCTTCGGGAAGCTGTTCCTGATCAACTTCGCGATGGGCGTCGTCACCGGCATCGTCCAGGAGTTCCAGTTCGGGATGAACTGGAGCAACTACTCGCGCTTCGTCGGCGACGTGTTCGGCGCTCCGCTGGCCATGGAGGGCTTGGTGGCCTTCTTCCTCGAGTCGACGTTCCTCGGCCTCTGGATCTTCGGCTGGGGTCGCCTGCCCGAACGCATCCATCTCGCCACGATCTGGGCGGCGGCGATCGGAACGTGGCTCTCGGCGTACTTCATCATCGCCGCCAACTCCTGGATGCAGCACCCGGTCGGTGCCGAGTTCAATCCCGACACGGGCCGCGCCGAACTCACCGACATCTTCGCCGTGCTCACCAACCCGACCACATTGGCCGCCTACCCCCACGTGATCGCCGGGGCGATGATGACGGCGGGGATGTTCGTGGCCGGGATCGCCGCGTGGTCGCTCATCCGCAAGAACCTGCAGCCGGTCGACACCCGAGCGTTCACCCGTGCGATGCGGGGCGGGCTGTGGGTCGTCCTCGTCTCCGGTGCGGCCGTCATCGTGTCCGGCGACATCCAGGGCAAGATCATGTTCGAGCAGCAGCCGATGAAGATGGCGTCGGCGGAAGGGCTCTGCGAGACCACCACGGGCGCCCCGCTGTCGGTCTTCGCCGTCGGTGACCCCTCCGAGTGCGACGTCACCTCGATCGACGTCCCGAACCTGCTCTCGTACATGGCCACGGGCGACTTCGACGGGACCGTCGACGGGGTCAACGACCTCCAGATGGAGTACGCCGAGATCTTCGGCCCGGGCGACTACGTCCCCAACCTGTTCGTGACCTACTGGGGCTTCCGCCTCATGATGGGCTTCGGCTTCCTCGCCATGGGCGTGGCCGCCGTGTCGCTCTTCATCACCCGCCGGGGCCGCGAACTGCCACGGTCGCCGTGGATCGCCCGGGCGTCGATCGCGATGATCTTCACCCCGTTCCTGGCGAACATCAGCGGCTGGGTGTTCACCGAGATGGGTCGTCAACCATGGGTGGTCGCGCCGAACTTCGACGGCGACGTCCAGATCCGCCTCCTCGTGAACGACGCGGTCTCGCCCAGCGTGTCGGGCGGCGAGGTCCTCGTCACCCTCGTCAGCTTCACGCTGCTGTACGGCGCGCTCGGCCTGGTCGAGTTGTTCCTCTTGCGCAGATACGTCGTGGCGGGCCCGGACGCGGCGATGACGCCGTTCCCGACGGGTCCGGACGACGGGGATGAGACCCCACGAGACACCGACGACCGAGACCGAGACGGCGACGGTGACGGCGACGACGCCGACCGCGTCGACCAGGACGACGACGAGGACGCCGACCGCCTCGTGTTCGCCTACTGATCGCCCGACCAACCCGTCCGACCCACCCTCCGAGCAACCACCCCGAGCAACGGATCACCAAGGAGACCTCGCAATGGGACTCGTCGAGTTCTGGTTCATCACGATCGCCGTCTTGTGGATCGGCTACTTCTTCCTCGAAGGCTTCGACTTCGGGGTGGGCATGCTGCTGCACCCACTCGGCCCCACCGACGAGGACCGTCGGGTCATGATCAACACGATCGGACCGGTGTGGGACGGCAACGAGGTGTGGTTGCTCACCGCAGGCGGAGCGACGTTCGCCGCGTTCCCCGAGTGGTACGCCACCCTCTTCTCCGGGTTCTACCTCCCGCTGTTCCTCATCCTCGTCGCGCTGATCTTCCGCGGCGTGGCCTTCGAGTACCGCGGCAAGGTCGACTCCCCGACCTGGCGCAGCCGATGGGACCTGGCGATCGCGTTCGGCTCGTGGATCCCGGCGGTGCTGTGGGGCGTGGCGTTCGCCAACATCGTGCGCGGCGTGCCCATCAACGCCGACGCCGAGTACACGGGCAACTTCTTCACGCTGCTCAATCCGTTCAGCCTCCTCGGCGGAGCGGTCACCGCCGCACTGTTCGCCTTCCACGGCGCGAATTTCCTGTCGCTCAAGACGCTGGGCGAGGTCCGCGACCGCGCGCATCGGGCGGCGAACCTCCTCGGTCCGGTGGCGATCGGGCTCGGTGGCGTCTTCCTGATCTGGAACCAGCTCGAGCGGGGCAAGGGATGGACCTGGATCCCGGTCTTGGTCGCGGCGGGTGGTCTCGTCGTGTCGGTCGTGATGGAACGGCGCCAACGCGAGGGCATCGCGTTCGCTGCCACGGGCGTCGCGATCGCGATGGCGGTAACCGCACTGTTCGGCTCGCTGTACCCGAACGTGATGCCGTCGAGCACCGACGACGCCTTCAGCCTCACCGTCGACAACGCCTCGTCGACGAGTTACACGCTCGGCGTGATGACGGTGGTCGCACTGGTGATGACGCCGATCGTCCTGCTCTACCAGGGCTGGACCTACTGGGTGTTCCGCAAGCGCATCGGCACCCAGCACCTCCCCGTCGCTCGCCAGCCCGAGTCCGAGCCCGTCGGCTGATGGGTCCCGCTGCGCGGGCTCCCCGAGGTCCGGTCGACCCGGGACTGCTGCGCCTGATCCCCGAGCTGCGGCGCCACCTCATGGTGGTGTCGACCGCCGCGGTGGTCATCTCGGTCGCCGTCGTCTCGCAGGCCGAGGTCCTCGCCCGTGGGATCGCCGCGCTCGTCGGCGCGAGCGACGACGGACCGGACGTCGCCCGGATGATCACGGCCCTGGCCGTGGTCGCCGGGGTCCGTGCAGCGATCGCCTGGACGATCGAGCGGTCAGCGGCAGTCACCACGGAGGGGGCGCGCCGTCGGATTCGTACCGCGGTCATCGACCATGCCGTCGCAGGAGGCGATCGGACCACTGCCGGTCTGAGCTCGCGGGAGGCCACGGTCGCCACGGCCGGGGTCGACCAGATGGAGCCGTACGTCCGCCAGTACGTCCCGGCACTGGCGCAGGCCGTTGCTCTGCCGCTCGTGGCCGGCGCCCGCATCGCGCTGGCCGACTGGGTCTCGGCGGCGATCGTCATCGTGACCGTCCCGCTGATCCCGATCTTCATGATCTTGATCGGCAAGCTGACCGAGCGTCGGGCGACGCGCAGCTGGGCCGTGTTGCAGCGTCTCGGCGGCCACTTCCTCGACGTCCTCGAGGGGTTGCCGACCCTGCGGCTGTTCGGACGAGCGGGAGCACAGGCGCGCAGCGTCCGTGGGGTCTCCGAGGCGTACCGCGCGACCACCATGCGAACGCTCCGGGTCGCGATGCTGTCGGCCCTCGCGCTCGAGCTGCTCGCGACCCTGTCGGTCGCCGTCATCGCTGTGGCCATCGGGTTGCGCCTGCTCGCAGGAGGGCTGACCCTCGCAACGGGCCTGGTCGTCCTCCTCCTCGCGCCCGAGTGCTACCTGCCGCTCCGACGGGTCGGCGCGAGTTACCACGCCGCTCAGACGGGCCTCGACGCAGCCGCCGACCTCGGCGAACTGCTCGATCGCCCGGTTCCGCCGACGGGCAGCACTCCCGTCCCCGACGACGTCTCGATCGACGTCCGCAAGCTGTCGGTCCGCGACGGAGGTGTCCGGTTCGACGGAGAACTCCACGTCGGTCCGGGCGAGCTCGTCGCCCTGGTCGGACCGAGCGGCGCCGGCAAGACGACGATCCTCGACGCGATCCGTGGTCGCCTGGTCGACCGCGAGGGCGACGTCTCGGTCGGAGGTGTCGACGTCAGCCGGCTCGATCCCGACGCGTGGGCCGATCGGCTCGCGGTGGTCCCCCAGCGCGTCGAGCCGACCAGCTCGACCGTCGTGGCCCAGATCGCGCTCGACGAGGCGAGCATCGGCCTGGTTTCGTCGGCTCTCGCCGCCGTGCGGCTGGCCGGATTCGACGAGCGCCGAGCCGACGAGCTGTCAGGCGGCCAGTTCCGCCGGGTGCAGGTGGCCCGCGCCATCGTGGCTGTCCGGAGCGGCCGCGCCACCGTCGTCCTCGCCGACGAGCCCACCGCGCAGCTGGACGCCGATGCGGCGTCGGCGGTGCGCCTCGCGCTCCGGTCGCTCGCCGACGCCGGCGCCACCGTGCTGGTGGCGACGCACGACCGGCGATTCTCCGATGTCGCCGACCGGATCGTGGACGTCGCAGACGGCGCGACGGCGACCGGCGTCGGCGCACCAGCCGACGAGGCGACAGCTCCTGAGCAGCCCTCGCCGCTGGTGCTGAACAACCGTGATCGTCGAACCGACGAGGCGACGTCGGTGTCGGGGCGTCCGTCGCTCGGCGAGACGATGGTCGCGCTTCGCACGGTGCTCGCTGCCGGCAGCCCCGCCCGTCGTCGACTCCTCGGCGCCTCGGCGCTCGGAGCGCTCGCGGAGATCTGCACGCTCGGTCTCGCCGGGGTCTCCGCGTGGCTGATCGTGCGGGCGTCGGAGCAGCCGGACATCACGGCGGTCGCGCTCGTCGTGACCGGGGTGCGCGGCTTCGGTGTCGGCAAGGGCGTGTTCCGTTACGCCGAGCGACTCGCGACGCACGACGCCGGGCTGCGGTCGCTGGCCGAGCTGCGCGCTCGCGTCGTCGACCGTCTGGCAGCCGTCGCTCCTGCAGGCACGCCGAACTGGCGTCGCGGCGACATGGCGAGTCGGGTGGTCGACGACGTCGACCGGTTGCTCGACCTGTACGTCCGCGTCCTCGTGCCGACCATCTCGATCGCCGTCGCCACGGCCTTGGCAGCGTTCGCGACACTGATCATCGATCCGCGGGCCGCACTCGTCCTCGTGGTGGGGTTGGCGCTGGTCGCCGTCGTGGTGCCGATCTTCACCGCTCTCAGCGAACGGTCGATCGCCCCGGCGCTCGCCGCCGCCCGGGCGGCGCTGCGGTCGGAGGTGCTCGAGGTGACCGAGCACGCCGACGAGCTGGTCGCTCACCGGCAGGTCGCGCGCCGTCGTGCGGCGATCGACGTGGTCGGGGCCCGGCTGGATCGCCTCGAGCGACGTCGGGCGGCTGCGCGCGGCCGGGCTGCCGCCACCGTGGCCGCAGCGCCGGCACTGGTCGTCGCCGCGACACTCGCCGTCCTCGGCAACGCCCCGACCATCGCCGCACCGATGATCGGCGTCCTCGTCCTGTGGCCTTTGGCCTCGATCGAGCTGAACACCGCGATGAACGAGGCGGCGAGCGCACTCCCCGCCATCGGCGATGCGGCCGGTCGGATCGCTGCGGTGCTCGACCTCCGGCCGACGTCACCCGCTCGCGCCGATCGGACGATCGCTGACGACCCGGAGCTCCGTCTGGAGCGTCTGCACGCCACCTGGCCGACGACGGGAGAGGGCGTGGGTCCCGTCGATCTCCACGCTGCCGCCGGCTCGAACGTGGCGGTGGTGGGTCCGAGCGGCTCGGGCAAGTCGACGCTCGCCGCTGCGATGGTGCGCTTCTGTCCGGTCTCCTCCGGACGGTACGGACTCACCGCGGCGGCTGAAGGTGCTGTTCGTGCTGTCGGTGCGCCCACCGACGTGACGACCATCGACGACGACGAGGTTCGGCGTGCGCTGACCTGGATCGAGCAGACGCCCTGGATCGCCGACACCACGGTGCGCGAGAACCTGCGGATCGCCGACCGATCGGCGACCGACGTGCAGATGACGGCAGCGATCGAGACGGTCGCGCTCGGGCCATGGCTCTCCGAGCTCCCCCAAGGGCTCGACACACCGGTCGGGCGACATGGTGCCGCGATGAGTGGTGGTGAGGCGCACCGGCTGGCGTTGGCCCGAGCGGTGCTCGCCGGTCATCCGGTGGTCGTGCTCGACGAGCCGACCTCGCACCTCGACCGATCCATGGCCGACCTCGTGATGCGGTCACTCATCGACCGGCTCGATGATCGGACGGTCGTGTTCCTCACCCACGACGTCCCCGACGTGCCGCTCGACGAGGTGACCGACCTCGGAGCAACGCCGTCCGAGCTGGATCGCGATCTCGTGCTCTCTGGAGCGGTGACGGTCTCGGGTGACCGCGGGACTGGGCCAGTCCTGCCCGGCGCGGCCGGTGAAGGGTGAGCCGCGGAAGTCCGCGGCTTACTCGGACTCGGGCGCCTGGAGGGGGGCTCGTCCGTCGGGGTGAATGTTGTACCTGGAGCGCACCTCGGTGAGGGGCTGGTCGAGCATGGTCTCCCAGCGTTCGGCTTGGATGTTGTCGACGGTGCGTCCGAGCTGCCAGCCGTCGGTGATGGCGTCCATGAGCGGCACGATCGAGTGCGGTCGGAGGTAGGTCATCTGTGTGGTGACGATCGAGATCCACATGCCGAAGTAGGGGAACTGCATCTGGGCGAGGCAGAACGCCTGTACGGCGATCTCGCCGAGCCCCGACGAGTCGTAGCCGGTCACGACGTGGTGGAAGTCGTGGTTCTGGAAGCCGCGCAGGATGGCGTGCTGCATCGACTCGGGCATGTCGTCGAGGTGACCGCTCGCGACCAGGTGCTCGTGGAACTTCCGGTAGTCCGTGGCGATCTGTTCGACGAGTCCGTTGTCGACGATCCAGTCGTGGAACGTGCGGCCGAGGCTGCCCTCCTGGAGTCCAGCGAGGTCGTCGAGCGACCTCGGAGGTGCGTAGTGCTCGCCGCTGATCAGATCGGCGAATCTGGGATCGCCGACGATGCCGTCGACGTAGGCCTGGCGCACTTCGTCGGGAGCATGCGACCACCACTGGTTGAACAGCAGGTGTGTCGGGTTCTTCGTCTGGTCGTTGACCGATGTGACGAAGAGCTCAGCGAATTCGGCGGTGATCATGGATCGGCCTCCCTCGACTCGTTCCAACACTGTACGGCGCGCACGCCCGCCGGTGCGTCGAACACGAGTCGCCGCCGAGGAACACGATCGAGCCCCCACCTGAGTGTTAAGCCACCTTGACGGCTCGAAGTAGCGTGATGCGATGCGCATCGAGTCCGTCCAGGGAGTCGTGCTGAACGAGTGCCGGGCCCGTCCCCCCGCCCCAGATGCAGGTGGGACGGCGGGCACCGACGGATTCGATGAGGCACACCACGGTCTTCTGTGGTCGAGCCGGTCGGGACTCGAGGTTCGCACGCCGAGGCTCTCGCTGATGGTGCGCCCGAGATCGGGGCTATGGATCCCGGCCGGGCTGCCGTACACCGTCGAGGCGACAGCGCCGTGGTGGACGGCGTCCTTCGTCGCTCGTTCGTGTCCGATGGCCTGGCGTCGCGTGTCGGTCGTCGAGTTCGACGATGTCATCGGATCGTTGCTCGCTCACGTGGCGGCCCATCCCGATCGACCGTGGTCGGCCGACTTCGTGTCGGCGGTGGTGACCCATCTCTTCGACTCCTTCGCCGCACAGCCGGTGCCGTTGACGTTTCCGACCGATCCTCGGGCGCGCGAGGTCGCCGATGGTCTCGTCGCCGATCCGGCGTCGGCGCTGGAGCTCTCGGAGTGGGCGCCGCGGGTCGGAGCCAGCGAACGGACACTGCGTCGGCTCTTCCTCGAGCAGACCGGCCTCACCTTCCGACGCTGGCGGGTGCGCCTCCGCGCGCACGGCGCGATGCGGTTGCTCGCCGACGGCCAGCCGGTCGGTGAGGTCGCGCGAACGTTCGGGTACACGTCGACGACGGCCTTCGCCCGGGCGTTCGAAAGTGAGATCGGGGTCGGACCCTCCGAGTACGCCGGGGGAGTCGACAGACGCCTCGACCCGGAGCCCTGGGTCGGCGCCGACGATTGGCCGATGCGGTCGAGCAGTTGGCCACGACGGCGCGATCGGTCGGAGAAGTCTCTCGTCGACTTTGCGGAACGACTGATCGGAGACGAGATGAATGGTTGGGGCACGCGCGCGGCGCTGTTCGGTGTGGGAGCGATGCTGATGGTCGCTGCGTGTGGCAGCGATGACGACGACGCGACCGACGACGAGTCGGCGTCGGTGCCTTCAGCCACCGACACGGAGACCACCGACGACGCCGACGAGGCCTCGGCGACGGCGACGGCGGCCAGCGAGGCGGCCGCGGGTGAGCCCGTCTCGGTGGTGGACGGACTCGGCCGGACCCTGACCTTCGAGGAGACGCCGTCGCGCATCGCCTGCCGTGTCTCGGGGTGCGGAATGGTGCTCGCCGACCTCGGCCTCGTTCCGGTCTCGACGTTCTTCGAGCCCGAACGTGCGGCGCTGTACTACGGCGAGGACGCCGTCGACGAGATCACGTTCGCACCCATCTCGGCGGAGGACACGGCGGTGCTCGAGCCCGACATCGTGTTCGTCGGTGAAGCCGACCAGGCGCTCGCAGATCTTGAGGAGCTGTTCCCCGTGTACGCGATCGCGACCGGCGGTCTCGTCGAGAACGCGAGGAAGCTCACGACCGACATGGCCGCCTTGACCGGCCGCGTCGAGGAGGCCGAGCAGGTCATCGCCCAGTGGGACGACTTCGTCGGCAAGCTCGGCGAGATGGAGATCGAAGGGGTCGAGGACGTCCGCCTCCTGCAGCTGTGGGGCGGAGCGCCCGACACGTACCAGGGGTGGACGAGCATCAGCGATTGGTGTCTCCTGCTGACCGACCTGAACCTCGTCGGAGAGTGCCTGTTCGATCCCGAGACGGAGGGCCAGCAGTTCGCCGAGTTCTCGACCGAGGCGGTCATCGCCGCTCAGCCGACACACATCTCCTACGTGCTCGAGTGGCAGCTCGAAGGCACCGACGACTACGTCCTTCCCGACGAGCGACAGGACCCTGCCTGGAGTCAGCTCGACGCCGTCGCCGCCGGGAACGTCTACGTGGTTCCGACCACCGGTCACTTCGCGAATGGCTTCTTCGAGATCATGTACGAGCTCGAGAACTACCTGTTCCACGTCTTCGGGCCGGAGCAGGGATTCGAGGATCCCGGACCCTTCGTCGAATGGGCCGGTCCTCGCCTGTAGGGCCGGGCTGGGCACCGCCGGCGAACCAGTACTGAGACGAACCACTACTGTGAGGTGACCTGAACGTCAGGAGGTGTCCGAGGTGACCGAGAGCATCGCCGTGCCGCTGCCCGACGGCGGCTTCATCGACCACGTCGTCCTGGGCGTTCCCGACACTCACGCCGCGGCGGACGAGCTGGGCGAACGCTTCGGTCTGCGGCCCAACGTCAGCGACGTCGAGGGAGCCGACTACCCGACGCTGAGCGGCGGGTTGGGTCTCGGTCACGAGTCGTTCTTCGAACTCTTCGGGCCGAACCCGACGTACGACGGTCCGCCTCACTTCCTCCGCGACCTGGTCGCGGCACTCCCCGGGCCTCGGCTGCTCACGTTCATGGTCCGCGTGTCGGATCTCCCCGCTGCGATCGAGCGGCTCGGCGAGTCCGGCGTCGTCGCGACACCAGCGCTCTCCGAGTGGGAGCGGACCAACGCCGCCTCGTTCCGCAACGCCCAGTTCCCCGACCACGCCCTCGACCCCG
>JBCCTP010000141.1:0-10117 GCA_039198505.1 Actinomycetota bacterium
CGATGGCACCGCTGTCGAGACGCCGGATGGTGGACCCGCCGACGCGCAGCGACGAGGCGGCGACGTTCGTTCGTTCGCAGGAGATCGTCAGAACGGGTGTTCGCCGGACGCATGTTCGACAGTGAAGCCGTTTTGGGCGCCTACGTCAACACCGGCGCCGAGAAAATCGAACACCTGTCCGGCGTACAGATGTTTGACCTTGGTGCTCCCGGTCAATACCATGTTCGTCATGGCACCTCGGATCAGCACGCGTCAGCGCGACATCCTCACGTTCATCGAGCAGCAGATGCGCGATCGCGGCTATCCCCCGTCGGTGCGCGAGATCGGCGACGCGGTCGGGCTCACGTCCCCGTCCACCGTGCACACCCATCTCAACACGCTCCAGCGGCTCGGCTATCTGCGACGAGATCCCACGAAGCCGCGGGCCATCGAGGTCCGGTACGACCCGAACAGCGGCGCCATGCTCGAACGCCGGCCCGTGCGCCACGTCCCGCTCGTCGGTGACGTCGCCGCCGGAACCGACGTCCTCGCCGAGGAGAACGTCGAGGAGCTGCTCCCGGTCCCCGAGGACTTCGCCGGCGACGGCGAGCTCTTCATGCTCCGGGTGCGCGGATCGTCGATGATCGACATCGGCATCCTCGACGGCGACTTCGTGGTCGCCACCCAGGTCGACCACCCCAACAACGGCGACATCATCGTGGTGGGCATCCCGGGCGGCGAGGCCACCGTCAAGACGTACTCCCGCTCCGGCGCCGAGGTCACCCTGACCCCCGAGAATGCCGACATGTCACCCATGACCTTCCACGCCGACGACGTCGAGATCTACGGCCGGGTCGTCACGGTGATGCGGCGCTACTGACCCTCCCTGCCGGTTCAATCGCCCGCCCGGCGCTCCTCCCGGGAAGCAGGAGTCCGGCTCACCGACCGAGGTCTGGCAGCTCCGCCGCAGGTTCGACGTGGTCGTAGTGACCGATCTTCTCATCGATGCGTTCGAGCGCTCGCCGGCGCTCCTCGATCTGCTGCTCCACGAGGGCGCGGTGTTCGAGGAGGATCCGCTTGCGCTCGGGCTCGGTGACCGATCCCTCGTCACCGAGCCGGCAGTAGTGCCGGAGCTGCTCGATGCTCATTCCGGTGTCGCGGAGGCACCGCAGCACCTCCACCCACAGCACATCGTCCTGGCTGTACCGGCGATGACCGTTGGCCGCGCGCGAGATCCCGACGAGGAGTCCTTCGTCCTCGTAGTACCGGAGGGTGTCGAGGGTGACACCCGTGCGGTCGGACATCTGGGCGGGGGTGAGAACCGCATCGGTCGGACGGTGGCCCGCAGTGGACGGCGAGGTCATGGTCCCAGTGAACACGCTCGCGTGCTCTGCGGGTCGACCTCGGCGCGATCACCGGTGTCGGTCGGGACCGGTGCGGGACGGGTCAGCTCGAGCGGGGTGGATCTGGATCGGTGGACGAGTCCCCGTCCTCCCGGCTCCGGAGCTCGTCGAACCACTCGATCGGGTCGGTGGCCGACACTGCCGGCATGCCCTCGGGTGGAGTCGCCTCGGGCCCGGCGCGGGGCGGCACGTCGTCCCCCGAGTCACCCGAACCAGGCCACGACGAGCGATCGACGACGGTGGGTGCAGCCGGCGTCGGCGGGATGATCGGACCATCGCCCCGATCTCGCGGCACGAGTGGATCGAACGAGCCGGGCGCCGGCGTCGGCGGAGCGACGGGCGGCCAGGTCGTCGGCGCCTCCTCCGCCGGCGACGAGGCGGCATCGGACGACGCACTCTCGCCGGGCTGCGCCGGCGCAGGCGAGGTGGACGGGGCCGGCTGGCCCGCCGGACCTGGTTG
The DNA here is from genome assembly GCA_039198505.1 of Actinomycetota bacterium. GTDB lineage: Bacteria > Actinomycetota > Acidimicrobiia > Acidimicrobiales > Ilumatobacteraceae > Ilumatobacter_A. Next base: position 1,843 of record JBCCTP010000141.1, read on the forward strand.
GCCGTACTGGCCTGGCTGGCCGTACGGATCTGGCTGGGGGTACTGACCCGGCTGGCCGTACTGACCCGGCTGACCGTACGGATCTGGCTGGCCGTACTGACCCGGCTGGCCGTACGGATCTGGCTGCGGGTACTGACCTGGCTGGCCGTACTGACCTGGCTGGCCGTACTGACCCGGCGGCGCCACGTACGGCGGGTGAGCCGCCGCAGGCCCCTGTTCGCCGCTCCACACCGGGCCTGTCGGCGGTGCCGTCGGCCACCCCGCGGCAGCGGGCGCCGCTGCGGTACGGCCCGATTTGCGCCCCGACACGAGCAGAGCGACGCCGAGGAGCACACCCCCGAGCGCCGCCGCGATCGCGCCCATCTGCAACAGCGCCACACCGTCGAAGGGGTCGCGTCCGACCGCCACCGCGAACGTGTCGTCGGCATCGGACTCGACGCGCAACACGAAATCGGCCTCGCGTTCGATCCGGACCTCGAAGGCGACGTCACCGACGGACCCGGCCCGGTCGTAGGAGATGCCCCCGCGTCGCTCGACGTCGACGGGATCGCCGTCGGGGCCGATCAGCTGGATGTCGGCGCTCGGCGTGGATTCGAGCGCGAAATCACCGCTCGCGTCGCAGTTGCCCTCGGTCTCGGGGATCGAACCGACCCGCTCGACGAACACGAAGAACGTTCCGGTGTCCTCGAAGTCGAGCGTGGTGTCGCAGCCCACCGGGGCACGTGCCAGTCCGTCGACGGCGTCATCGGCCCGCTGACCCGCCGCGAGCCACAACAGCACGGCGCCGACGAGGCCCGCCACGATGAGGGCGATCCCCGTGGCGGTGAGGGTCGTGGCGCGGGATGTCGTGCTCATGGGCGGGCGTCTTCCTGGCGGGGATCAGAGGTCGGCGGTCACCGGAGTCACGCCGACCGGAGACGATCGGCGACGAGATCGATTCGTTCATCCGGTTGTACCACGGCGACGCGGACGTGTGCGCTCCCCGCAGGGCCGTAGAACTCCCCGGGGCTCACGAGCGCACCACCGTCGCGAGCCAGCCGCTCGGCGAACTCCCAGCCGTCACCGCACTCGATCCAGAGATAGAAGGCACCACCGGGTGTGCGCACGTCGATTCCGCTCCACTCGCCGATGACCGCCGCGAGACGCTCGAGACGGGAGCGGTACCGGTCGCGTTGCACCTCGACGTGGTCGTCGTCGTCGAGCGCCGCGACGGCGGCCGACTGCGCGGGCCCCGGCACCATCATCCCCGCGTGCTTGCGCACCTCACGGAGGTAGTCGACGAGATCGGCGTCGCCGGCGTAGAAGCCAGTCCGCACCCCCGCCAGGTTCGAACGCTTCGAGAGCGAGTGCACCGCGACGACACCGTCGAGACCGTGCTCGAGGATCGTCCTCGGTCGGTCGGTCCAGGTGAACTCGACGTAGCACTCGTCGGAGAAGACCGGCACGCCGTGTCGGCGGCCCCAGTCGGCGGCGGCGCCGAGATCGTCGAGTGCTCCGGTCGGATTTCCCGGGCTGTTCGACCACAGCATCAGGGCGCGGTCAGCGTCGTCGGCCGCAACCGCAGCGAGATCGAGCCGACCCGACTCGTCGAGCGGAACCTCGACGGACCGCAACCCGGCGAGCGTGGCTCCCATGGCGTAGCTCGGATACGCGACGGCGGGCGCAAGGACGGTGTCGCGGGACGGATCGCGGAGCGACAGGAAGCGCGGCACCGAGGCCACGAACTCCTTCGAGCCGATCGTCGCGGCAACCTGACCTCGTTCGAGCTCCACCCCGAACCGACGCTCGTTCCACCGCCGGACGGCGTCGAGCAGATCGACGCGACCGACGCTGGGTGGATAGCTCCGCTCGGTTCCACTCCCGCCGAGCGCCTCGACCACGGCGGTCGGCGGCGGATCGAACGGTGTGCCCACCGACAGATCGACGAGATCGCCGTGGCGCTCGGCGATGAGTTCGCGCAGCCCGTCGAGTCGATCGTAGGGATAGGGCGGCGGGACGAAGCCGCTCATGACGCCGACTCGCCCGCCCCAACGCCGGGGGACGGCACGGCAAAATCGGAGAGTCGCCCCGCCGACGCATCGGAGAGGCGCGCTCGGACGGTCCAGGCGTCGTCGCCGTCGAGTGTCGACACGACCTCGCCCTCGCGATGCACCGAGGCGAGGACATCGCCCCGGTCGTAGGGGATTCGGAGCTCGTGCACGATCGCCATCGACCGGAGACGATCGGCGAGCGCCCGGAGCAGATCGTCGACGCCGTGACCGGTCCGGGCGCTGACGGCCACCGAACCGGGGTGGTCGGCGACGAGTTCCTTCGCGACGCCGGGCTCGACATCGGCCTTGTTGAACACGAGGAGTTCGGGAACGTCGTCGCCGCCGATCTCGGCCAGCACGGTACGGACGGCGTCGATCTGGGCCTCGGGGTCGGGACTGCTGGCGTCGACGACGTGCACCAGGTGATCGGCGATGGCCGCCACCTCGAGGGTGCTCTTGAACGACTCGACCAGACCGTGCGGCAACCGATTGATGAACCCCACGGTGTCGGTGAGGAGCACCGGCTCACCGCCGGGGAGCGAGAGCCGTCGCGTGGTGGGGTCGAGCGTGGCGAACAACCGGTCTTCGGTGAGGACCCCCGACTGGGTGAGTCGGTTCAGCAGCGTCGACTTCCCGGCGTTCGTGTAGCCCACGATCGTGACGGCGGCGAGGCCGCTGCGGGCGCGACTCCGGCGCTGGAGATCGCGTGTCTCGGCCAACGTGGTGAGCTCGCGCTCGAGTTTGGTGATGCGGCGCATGATGCGCCGACGATCGGTCTCGAGCTTCGTCTCGCCCCCACCGAACCGAGCGCCGACACCGCCGCGCTGCTGGGACAGCTTGGCGCCCTTCCCACGCCGGAGACGCGGCAGTCGGTAGCGGAGCAGAGCCAGTTCGACCTGCGCACGCCCCTCCGGGGTGTGCGCGTTCTGGGCGAAGATGTCGAGGATCACGGCGGTGCGGTCGATCGCCGTGCGGCCGAGCAACTTCTCGAGGTTGTACTGCTGAGCGGGCGCGAGCTCGTTGTCGAACACGACGGTGTCGACGTCGAGCGCGAGACACAGCTCCCTGAGTTCCTCGGCCTTGCCCTTGCCGACGTAGAAGGTGTGGTCGGGGCTGTCGCGACGCTGCACCACGCGCGCGACCTCGTCGGCGCCGGCGGTGTCGACGAGCAGGGCGAGCTCGTCGAGGCTCGCGTCGACCGTCTCCTCGTCGTCACCGGGCAACGCCACCCCGACGAGCACGATCTTCTCCCGGATGGTGCGGTCGATCAGGGTGTCGGTGAGCGCCTCTCCGTACGGATTGCTCACGATGCCGGCACCTCGACCTCGATGTCGCCGATGTAGGTGGCCGGCCCCACGAGCACCGCGCTCGGGGGGCGGGAGTCGTCGAGCTCGACGACGACATCGCCGCCCGCCATGTGCACGACCACATCGGAGGTCGCCGGGACGAGGCCCCAGGAACGCGCTGCGGCGGCCGACGCCACCGCGCCCGTCCCGCACGCCTCGGTCACGCCGACCCCGCGTTCGTGGACGCGCATCGTGACGGCGTTCGACTCGGGGCCGGGCTCGATGATCTCGAGGTTCACGTGTGGCACGCGACCGCCGAGATCGACCAGATCGACGACCGCGACCTCGTCGACCCCGACCACGGAGTGAGGGTTGCCGAGCGACAGGTGGGCGACCGGCCGGTCGGGGTGGCACTCGAGACGGGCCCACCCCGACGGTTCGTCGAGCGGGTCGACCGTGCCCATCTCGACGCGGACGTCGATGGTCGACGGATCATCGGTCGCCGACAGCACGAGGAGACGGTCTCCGGCGTCGGTCGAGACGAGCTGGTCGTCGAGGTCGCCCCGCCGCATGGCGAGGGCCTGGGCGAAGCAGCGGATGCCGTTCCCCGACATCTCGGCGCGCGTGCCGTCGGCGTTGAAGAGCACCATCTCGGCGGCGTACCCCTCGGCGGTCTCGGCGACGAGGAGACCGTCGGCTCCGACTCCCCGTCGACGATCGCACAGACGCCGGGCGAGCTCGGGAAGGTCGGCGACCGGCGGATGGAACACGACGAGGAAGTCGTTCCCGAGGCCGTGGTGTTTGGTGAGTCGGAGGCGGGTCATGCGTTCTCGAAGGCGTCGATGACGGTGTCGATCACCGGATCGACCGGGCCGTCCCCGACATCGATCCAGCGTACGCGTGGGTCACGGCGGAACCATCTCTCCTGGCGGACCGCGAACTGTCGAGTTCGGACGATGATCCGTTCGACGGCCTCATCGTGGCTCATCCGACCCTCGAGGTGCTCGATGAGTTCCTTGTAGCCGAGCGCCTGCCCGGCGGTGCGAGAGAGTCCGCGTGCGTGAAGCGCTCGCACCTCGTCGAGCAGACCGGCATCGATCATGGCGTGGACGCGTCGTTCGACTCGCTCCGCCGTCACCTCTCTCGGCCGCCGGATCCCGATCTGCGCGACGTCGGTGGCGGGGTACGAGTCGAGTCCGGGGCCGAACGAACTGAAGGGTCGGCCGGCCCCGACCGTGACCTCGAGGGCCCGAACGATCCGCCGTCGGTTGCCCGGCTCGATCTTGGCCGCAGCTGCGGGGTCGAGCGACCGCAGACGATCGAAGAGCGCCGAGGTGTCGGACTCGCCCTCGAGCGACTCCCGAACCGCCGGGAACTCGCCGGGAAGGTCGAGGTCGTCGATCACGACTCGGTGGTAGAGACCGGTCCCCCCGACGAGGAGCGCGCAACGCTCGCGGCCGGCGATCGTGGCGAGCGCGTGTGCGGAAGCGATGCGGAAGTCGGCGACCGTGAAGTCGACGGTCGGCTCGACCAAGTCGATGCAGTGGTGCGGGATCTCCCGTTGCTCGGTGAGCGTCGGCTTGGCGGTCCCGATGTCGAGACCCACGTAGACCTGCATCGAGTCGACCGAGACGAGTTCGACTCGTCCGCCGAGCCGACGAGCGACGCCGAGCGCAACGCTCGACTTCCCGGTGGCCGTCGCTCCGACGATCGCCACCCGTGGAGGGACGTCGGGGTGCGAGCTCAGAGGTGCTCGCCCTCCGCGATCCGCTGGTGGTGGTGGATGACCTCCGCGACGATGAAGCGGAGGAACTTCTCGGTGAAGACCGGGTCGAGACCGGACTGCTCGGCGAGATCGCGCAGCCGGGCGATCTGGACCTCCTCACGACCGGGGTCGGCCGCTGCGAGCGCCTGCTCCTTCTTGTACCGACCGACGGCCTTGGTGATCTTGAACCGCTCGGCGAGGAGATGCACGAGTGCCGCATCGATGTTGTCGATGCTGGCCCGGTACTCGGCCAGGCGCTCGTCGTGCTGATCGGCGGCCATGCGCGGGCGATGGTACCGGTCGGCGCACGAACGTAGAGCTGCGGGACTGCCCTCGTCGGGGCAGGATGCGGTCAGAGGGCAGCGACCGGGATGCGCGTGACGTGTGTGGCGTCGGCCGTCGCCTCGACGAAACGGCCCTCGAGGAAGTGCGGGGCGCCTCGCGTGATCTCGACGCGTGCGTAGCTTCCCGCGCGCAATGGCGACGGCGGCTCGAAGTGGACGAGGCGGTTCTGACGGGTCCGACCCGAGACGACGTCGGGGTTCTTCTTCGACGGCCCGAGCACGAGGACTTCCTCGGTGCGGCCGACGCGAGCCTCGTTCTTCGCGAGCGCCGAGCGTTCGATCACGACACGGAGACGGTCGAAGCGCTCGCCGGCCACCGCCGCGTCGACGAATCGATCGGTCAGGTCGGCCGCCTCGGTCCCGGGGCGAGGCGAGAAGATGAACGTGAACGCGTCGTCGAACTCGGCGGCCGCTGCGACCTCGAGCGTGCGCTCGAAATCGTCGTCGGTCTCGCCGGGGAAGCCGACGATGATGTCGGTCGAGACCGCCAGGTCGTCGATGACGCGTCGAGCCTCGGCGAGTCGCTCGAGGTAGCGCTCGCCGGTGTAGCCGCGGTGCATCGCTGCGAGGATCTCGTCGCTCCCCGACTGGAGCGGGTAGTGCAGGTGCTCGCACACCGACGGCGTTTCGGCCATGGCGGCGAACGTCTCGGGACGCATGTCCTTCGGGTGCGGACTGGTGAAGCGAACCCGGCGGATCCCGTCGACGGCGCCGACGTCGCGGAGGAGATCGGCGAAGAGCGGTCGGAGCTTGGCCGTGTCGTCGCCGGCTCGGCGAGCGGCGAGCTGGAGGTCGCGCCCGTAGCTGTTGACGTTCTGGCCGAGGAGCGTGACCTCGGTGACGCCCTGCGACGCGAGTTGGTGGACCTCGTCGACGATGTCGCCGTACGGACGGCTCATCTCCTCACCGCGGACGGCGGGAACGATGCAGAACGCGCAGCTGTTGTCGCATCCGATCTGGATCGTGACCCAGGCGTCGTACGAGGTCTCCCGACGCGCGGGCAGCGCCGACGGGAACATGGCGTGGTCGTCGACGACGGCGGCCTCGAGGATCTCGGTGATCGGCGTGTCGCTCGTTCGGGCGGCTTCGAGCAGATCGGCCGCCCGGTGGACGTTGTGGGTGCCCATCACGACGTCGACGTGGCCGGCGCGTTCGGCGACGGAGTCACGGTCCTTCTGGGCGAGGCAGCCCGACACGACGATCTGGCGGCCGTCCTTCTTCGCCTTCCACGACTTGAGGTGACCGAGGTTGCCGTAGAGCTTGTTGTCGGCGTTCTCACGAATGCAGCAGGTGTTGAGCACCACGACGTCGGCGTCGTCCTCCGACTCGGCCCGCACCAGACCATCGGACTCGAGCAAACCCGCGATCCGCTCCGAGTCGTGCTCGTTCATCTGGCAGCCGTACGTGCGGATGACGTACGACCGCGCGTCCGCCGCCTCGACGTGCTCCGACATGGACGTCGAGGCTACCGACGCATCCGTTCGCGTGAGGTTGAGCGCGCTCATCGCCACCGAAACTCACCTGATCGCCACGGAGAGGTGAGGTCGTCGTGGGACGATGTCGAGATGCTCGCGGGGCGCGCGACGACGGTGTGGGCGATCGGTCTCGCCGTGACGTCCGTCCTGGCGGCCTCGGGATGTGGGCCGGGCGAGCCGTACGACGACCTGTCGGCGGCCGAGCTGGCCTACCTGATGCCGGATGCTGCGTCGTGGTCCCCGGGAGATCCGTGCGGGGACGGCGGAGACTGTTCGGGAGCGATTCCGCTCGACGTGCTGGACGACGCGCTGTGGTCCGACGTGGTCGCTGTCGAGACGCTCCCTCGGTCGGTCGACACGACCGGCGACAACGTGCGCGTGCGGTTCACGGTCGTCGATCAGCGCGGTGAGCGATCGGTGGTGGCGAACGTCCACGAGTCGGATCCCGCTCGATTCCGTGCGGCGCTGTCGATCCATGACGTACTGCTCGCGGAGCCCCGCTCGGACAGCTGGCCCCGGGCCGTCCCGATCGCGATCGATCAGCAGGGGCGCGTTGCGCCCGTCGGGTGGTGGATCGGCGCCGTCGTCGGACCGACGATCACCCAGTTCGCCGTTGCGACGAACGCCGAGACAGCGGCAGAGGTGATCGCTGTCCTGCGGGCCACGTGATCACGAGCGACTCGGCCGGATCGGCCGGCCGGTACCGTTCCGCGACGTGATCGCGATCTTCCTCAACGAGAACCAGACGCTCGTCAGGATCCTCTATCTCGTTCACATCCTCGCCGTCATCGGTGCGTACGGGCCGCTGTTCCTCTATCCCCGGCTCCAACGGGCCGGCGAGACACAGGCGATGGCGACACTGCACATGCGCCTCGCCTTCCCGTCGTTGATCATCTTGTGGGTCGCCGGGATGGGGATGGCCGGGATCAACCGATTCGACCTGGCCCAGACCTGGTGGATCTCAATCACGATCGTGCTGTGGATCATCGCCACAGTGGTGAGCTGGTTCCTCATCCGACCTGCCGTGTCGGACACGAGCGAGGACGCCCGCACGAAGATGTCCGCTGGTATCGGCGTGACGCACCTCGTCCTGGTGCTGTCGCTGTGGTTGATGATCTTCAAACCCTTCGTCGACGGCACCTACGTCTTCACCGAGTGAGGCCGACCACGTCAGCGCAAGCTGGCGACACCGCAGGATGAGCTGACGCGAACCGAGCCGACCGCACTCGCGTCAGCGCAAGCTGGCGACACCGCAGGATGAGCTGACGCGAACCGAGCCGACCGCACTCACGTCAGCACAACCCGAAGAAACCACGGGATGAGCTGACGCGAACCGAGCCGACCGCACTCACGTCAGCACAACCCGAAGAAACCA
>JBCCTP010000142.1:0-10110 GCA_039198505.1 Actinomycetota bacterium
CCGATCACACCCGTGTCGGTCAACAGCTCCTCGACGTTGCCGTCACCGCGCACCCAGGCGAGCCCGCCGAACGCGACGAACGCGACGGCGACGAGCACGACGGCGAGCAGAGCGATCACCCGCCGATGTTCGGACGCCCGCTCCAACACCGTGTCGACGCTAGAACCCGACTGCAGTCGATCGGCTGGCAGGGCCGCGCAGATCGGTCGACCACCGGCCGCGATGATGGTGGGATGCCGGAGAGCGACGTGGCGATCCGGGCGGACGATTCGACGGCCAGTGCTCAAGCGCCCGGCCGCGTCGTCCGATGCGCGCTCATGGGGCAGACCGGCGGCCGACGACGACCCTCGAGCGGACTCGGTCGGGTCCGGAGCGCGACCTCACTCGCGGTCGCAGCGGTCCTGGCGCTCGGAGCAGCGTGGGCATCGCAGGCGGACGAGACCCCCGCCTCGGCTGCGGTCGCGACCGTCGACTCGCCGGCGACCGCCAGTGAGCTCGCCGAGCGCGTCAACCCGCCGCCGTCGAATCCGATCGAGGTGCCGACCCAGTTCCTCGGAGACGCGAACAACCCCGGTGATGCCAAGTGCAAGTTCGTCGACCTGCACACCGTCGCACCGCCACCGAACCCCGGATTCGTCGGCGAGGCGCTCGGCGACGAGAGCGTCGACGGCCAGACGATGTGGGAGGTCGCCTTCTATCTCATGCTCTACGCCAACTGCGAGCGACAGGCCCGGGGCATCGCACCACTCGAGATGTGGAGCGGCGACCTGATGGTCGAGCTCCAGTCGACGGTGTTGGGCATCAGCCAGTCGCACGGGGGGTTCGGCGAACGGAGCGACATGGTTGGCGGCGCCACCGCCGAGCAGCACGGAGGCACACTGCTGGTCGGGATCGTCAGCCACTCGCCCACGGCCGACGATGACGACGACGACCTCTGGTCGCCCCACGAGGTCGCTCGCCGCTCGGCGTCGGGCCGGCAGCACAACGACACCGTCGGTCTGGTCGACCACGGTGGAGCGATGATCGACCCGAACAAGCGGTGCATCTTCGGAGCGGCGAGTCTCGGCCCGACCGCCGACGCCCGGATGGACGTCATCCTCTTCTACGGCTCCACCTGCTGAGCTCGTCCGTCCGGAGCGGTCCGGGTCCGCTCGCTGGGCTGTGTCGCGGCAGCATGGACGGCACCATGCGCGACTGGGCCACCTTCAACGCCGAGATCATCGAGGAGTTCCGAGCGAACGGCGGTCGAGTCGAGCGCTTTGGTGGTCTCCCGATGGTGATCCTGCACACGATCGGCGCACGCAGCGGCGAGCCGCGACCGACCCCGCTGATCCCGGTGTTCGACGGCGACGACATGTTCGTGTTCGGCACGGCGGCCGGTGCCCCGAAGGATCCGGCCTGGTGCGCGAACCTCCGTGCCCACCCGCGAATCACGATCGAAGCCGCCGACGGCAGCTACGTCGCCGACGTCCTGGAGATCGACGTCGACGCAGCGCAGCAGATGATCGACGAACGGGTACCGACCACGCCGCAGCTCGCCGAGTACGTCGAGTCGGCTTCCCCGCGGCGCATCCCGATCTTCTCCGTCACGCCGGTCGATTGACCTCAGCCGGGCACGTCGCGGAAGGGGATCCCGCGATCGGCCGACGGCTCACGAGGGAGTCCGAGCACGTTCTCGCCGACGATGTTCCGTTGGATCTCGTCGGTCCCGCCGGCGATCGACTGTGCCGGCGTCGACACCAACACCTCGGCCACGACCGCCGCGTCGGGGTCATCCGTGGCGGACGTGCCGGTCAGCATCCCGTCGGCCCCGGCGATCGCGGCGTGCGTCCGAGCGGAGCGCCGCGCCACCTCGCTCGCCGCCAGCTTGCCGAGCGAGCCCTCCGGGCCGGGCGGACGACCGAGGGCCCGCGCCGCTCGCGCCCGCGACGCCGTCCACTCGTTCGCCTGGCGGAACGACAGGACGTCGACGATCGACTGACGGACGACGGAGTCAGCCGCCCGATCGCGTTGCTGCGCACGCTCGACGACGAGGTCGGCGCGACCCGCTCGTTGCGGGTACCACGCATAGGTGGCGAAGTGTTCGGCGCTCTCCGCGACGGCTTCGGCGACGGTCCGACCGGAATCGGCGGCGAACGACGGTCGGCGCAGCGTCGCGAACGAGCGCTCGTGCATCAGCGTCGTGCGAGCGACCCGCCACCCGTCTCCGACCTTGCCGATCACGTTCGCCGCGGGGATCCGTGCATCGGTCAGGAACACCTCGTTGAACGACTGGTGACGGTTCATCTGGACGATCGGCCGCACCTCGACACCGGGTTGGTCCATCGGCAGAACGAAGTAGCTGATGCCCTCGTGCTTCGGCGCGTCCCAGTTCGTGCGGACGACGAGCATCGCGAGGTCGGCGTGGTGGGCGCTCGTGTTCCACACCTTTTGGCCGTTGACGATCCAGTCGTCGCCGTCCCGAACCGCCGTGGCGCGCATCCCTGCGAGATCCGACCCCGCTCCCGGTTCGCTGAACAGCTGCGTCCACGTCACCTCACCGGTGATCGTGGGCCTGAGCACCCGCTCGATCAGCCCATCGCTGCCGTGGGTCATCAGCGTGGGCGCCGCGAGGTTCATCCCAGCGCCGACTGGTGGGCCCACCGCTCCTGACTCGCGGATCTCGTCGGCCACGACGCGGTCGGCCCAGCTCGGCAGGCCCCGACCGAATCGGTGCGCGGGCCACGACGGCACGGCCCAGCCCGACCTCGTCAACATCTCCCGCCACTCGAGCAGCGGCCGATCGGGGTCCCATGCGCCGTCGAGCCACGACCGGAACTCGGTGCTGACCTCCTCGGCCGTCGGACCGCCCATGGCCGAACGGTACCGACGCGGTCCGTCCGCATCGCAGTCGTCGGCGGGCGATCCGTAGCGTGCGCGCCATGGCCCCGAACGAGACCGTCGTGTACGAGACGGTCGAGAACGAGATCGTGATCGAGACCACCGAGGGGGAGATGGGAACCTTCGTGGTCCACGCCGCCGGCAGCGAACCCGCTCCGGTGGTCGTCTTCCTCATGGACGCCCCCGGCAAGCGACCGCTCTTGCACGACATGGCGCAGCGGATCGCCTCGAACGGGTACCACGTGCTGCTGCCGAACCTGTACTACCGCACCACTCCGGCCTTCGAGCTCGACTTCGACAGCAAGGAGTCGTTCCAGCGGATGGTCGAACTGATGAGCAACCTCGGCAACAAGGCGGTCGCTCGCGACGTCGCCGCTCTGCTCGACCACGCCGACGCCGATCCCCTCGCCGACGCCACGACCGTCGGTCTCGTCGGCTACTGCATGAGCGGACCCTTCTCGATGTGGTCGGCCGCCGAACACTCGGGCGTCGTTCGAGCTGCGGCCTCGTTCTACGGCGTCCGCCTCCACGTCGATGCCTCGGACTCACCGCACACCCGGCTCGGCGAGATCACCGGCGAGGTGTACGTCGCCGCCGCCGAACACGACGACTACGTCCCCCTCGACATGGTCGATCGATTCGAGGCCGCCATGCAGGACGCCGACGTCACGGGACGAGTCGAACGGTACTGGGGGACGCACCACGGATTCGCGTTCGACGACCGTCCGGCCTACGACCGCCGCGCCGATGACCGCCACTGGGCCGCGCTGCTCGACCTCTTCGATCGGAACCTGCGATGAATGGCGACGCCGTCGAGGCACACGTCGCCGTCACCGCTGCGGGCGACTCGCCGGTCGACCACGTCGCCGAGGTTCGCCTCACCCGGCCGCCGAACAACTACTTCTCCGTGGCGATGATCACCGAACTCGCCGAGGCCCTCGAACGGCTCGACGACGATCGCAGTTGTCGCGCCGTGGTGCTCGCCGCCGATGGCAAGCACTTCTGCGCCGGAGCCGACTTCTCCGGCCCGTCCACCGGCTCGACGGCCGACCTCTACGCCGCCGCAGCCCGTCTCTTCCGGACACGCAAACCGGTCGTCGCCGCCGTCCAGGGCGCCGCGATCGGTGGCGGGCTGGGTGTCGCTCTCGCCGCCGACTTCCGCATCGCCGCACCCGAAGCCCGCTTCAGCGCGAACTTCGCACGCCTCGGATTCCACCAGGGGTTCGGTCTCTCGGTCACGTTGCCCGCACTCGTCGGTCAGCAGCGCGCCGCCGAACTGCTGTACACAGGTCGTCGGGTGAACGGTGAGGAGGCAGCCGCGATCGGCCTCGCCGACGAGGTCGTTCCACTCGGCGGACTCCTCGACGCAGCGCTCCGTCTCGCCGGAGAGATCGCGGCCTCCGCGCCACTCGCCGTCGAGAGCATCCGGACGACGTTGCGCGGCGACCTCGCCGATCGCATCGAGGAGGCGACACGGCACGAGCTCGCCGAACAGGAGCGGCTGCGGGCGACGCCCGACTTCCGCGAAGGGACCAGCGCCATGGCCGAACGCCGCACCCCGAACTTCACCGGGGAGACGTCGTGAGCACGTCACCCGCTGGCACCACCGCCCGCCGGGGTGTCATCGTGGCCGCCGACACCATGGGTCCGGCCGATCTGATCGAGTACGTGCAGCGACTCGAGTCGCTCGGCTACGACTCGGTGTGGATCCCCGACATGTTCGGGCGCGAGATCTACGTCACCGCAGGCCACCTGCTGGCCCACACGTCGACCATCACGGTCGCCACCGGGATCGCCCACATGTACGGACGTGACGCCATCGCCACGGCGCAGGCCGCCCGCACGCTCGCCGAGCTCTCCGACGGCCGCTTCGTGCTCGGTCTGGGCGTGTCACACCCACCCGCCGCCGAGCTGCGCGGACTCACGTGGGAGCCCCCGATCGAGAAGACGAGGACGTACCTCGCCCAGGTGCGCCAGGCGATGGCCGGTGGTCTGCTCCACACTCCGAGCGACCCACCGCCCACGCCGATCCTGCTCGCCGCACACGGTCCCCAGATGATGCAGGCCGCAGCCGACCTCGCCGACGGCGCCAACACCTACATGCAGCCGCCCGAGCACACCGCCGAGTCGCGGGCGACGCTCGGACCCGACAAGGCGCTGTCGATCGTGTTGCCGTGTGTGCTGACCACCGACCCGGACGCCGCCCGCGCGGCCGGGAGGCGTGCGCTGCACATCTACCTGCCACTCCCGGCGTACCACCGGCAGTGGCGGGCCTTCGGGTTCGACGAGTCGGACTGGACCGACGGCGCGAGCGATCGCCTCGTCGACGCGCACGTCGCCTGGGGAGACGCCACCGAGATCGAGCGACGCATCGCCGAGCACGTCGACGCCGGCGCCACGCAGATCCAGCTCTCCGTCAACCGCGCGGACCGTCCGTCGCGAGAACCGCCGTTCGACCTCCTCGAGGCCATGGCGCCGAGCTGACCGTCGCAGTCGCTCGGACTCGTCAGGCCAGGGGGAGCGGCGGCTGGAGCCACGGCGGACGTCCGTCGCTCTCGACCGACACCACCCACTTGACCCACCACGGTCCCCGGCGGCCGGGGGCGATGAGCCGGACCGGTGCACCGTGCCCGGCGCGCAGCGGTTCGCCGCCGTAGCCGACGGCCAGGTGGATCTGGCCGAGCGTCTCGTGGCCGTAGTACCGGTCGTACCCGGTCGATGATCGCACCCGGACGCTCCGGCCCGTCGGCGCCGGGATCAGTTCGGCGAGCGGGACGGCGTCCCACCGCTGCTCGCTCCACCACCCACCGGTGCAGTCGAGGATCGCCGACACGGGTCGGGCGAGCGCCCAGACGTCGCGGACCGGAACGACCTCCCCCTCGATCGTGAGCGTCCAGGCGTCGGGTGACGTGTCGTCGGGACGGCGGTCGTTGATCCACGAGACCCGCGGCATGTTCGCCGGGTCGAACGACGCCACCTCGTACGACCCGGTCTGGCGGCGGTCACCCCCGGCCAGACCCACGGCGCTCGCCACTACGTTCTGCGCGACGTACAGGCCGGCCGCGCCGCCGACGACCGCTCCCGTGCGCAGGAGCGCGCGCCGATCGACGTCGGTCACCTTCGGTCGGACCGGGCGGGACACCACGTGCCAGACGAGCAGCGGGATGAGGAGGAACCCGAACAGCTGGTGGGTCCACAGCGCGCTCCAATAGCCGACGCCGAACCACAGGCCGGTCGCGTGCACGATCCCGAGCACGGCGGTGGCCATGACCAGCACTCCGAACGCGGCCGACAGCCATCGGGTCCAACGCCGTCGACGGAACCCCGTGCGGACCGGTCCCTGCAACTTCGTCGGAGCGAGGACGAGCAACGAGAGGCCGAGGATGCCGTGCGCCCACGTGAGCCAGCCGTTCCACCGGTCGCCCGCCCACCACGATGCGAGCCCGGTCGCCAGCGCGAGCACGACGATCACCTCGAGGAGGAGGTTGACCTGTCGCCCCGTGAGTCGACCGAATCGGGAGCGACGGGGCTCGCGAGGAGGCGCTGACTCGACGGTCGCTGTGGACTCGCTCACGGAACCTCCCTCCCGACCTCAGACGCTACGACGTTCGCCGGCCCCGGCGACGGCAGCCGTGGCATGCCCTTGCCGCGTTGCGGCGCGGTGCCCCTAGGGTCCCGAGGTGCCCGAGATCTCGTACGACCGGTATCCCGACTTCGACGAGTTGACCGGGTGGCTGCGGACCTTCGCCGCCGAGTACCCCGACCTCGTCCGGCTCGAGTCGATCGGCACCTCGTACGAGGGTCGCGACCTGTGGCTGCTCACGGTCACCAACCACGCCGTCGGTGTGCCCGCCGAGAAGCCGGCGATCTGGATCGACGGCAACATCCCCGCGAGCGAGGTCACCGCCTCGGTCGCGATCGTCCACCTCGTCGACCGCCTCACCTCCGGCCACGGGACCGATGCCGACGTCACCCGCGCACTCGACACCCGGACCTTCTACCTGCTGCCTCGCGTCAACCCCGACGGCGCCGAGCTCTCGCTCGCGGAGCGGCCTGGTTTCGTGCGCGGCAGCGTGCACGCCTGGCCCACACCCGACCAGCGCCCGGGACTCGTCGCCGAGGATCTCGATCACGACGGTCGGATCCTGCAGATGCGGGTCGAGGATCCGAACGGAGCGTGGAAGCCGTACCACGCCGACCCCCGGCTCCTCGTCGCCCGCGAGCCCGATGAGGACGGTGACGGTCCGTACTACCGGCTCCTCGGCGAGGGGATGATCCACGAATACGACGGCGTGCGTGTTCCCACGGCGCCGTACCGGGCCGGCATCGACCCGAACCGCCAGTTCCCGTACCAGTGGGAGCGGAAGGTCGACGGACCGTGGGACGCGGGCGAGTACCCGGGCAGCGAACCCGAGATCGCGGCGCTCCTCCGGGCGGTCACCGACCGGAAGAACATCTGCGTGTACCTGGCGTACCACACGTTCTCGGGCGTCCACATCCGGGCGTACAGCGATCAGCCCGACGAAGCGATGGCCGCCGACGACCTCTGGACGTATCAGGCGCTCGGCGACATCGCCGAAGAGCTGACCGGATACCCGTCGATCTCCGGCTACCACGACTTCCGCTACCACCCGAAGAGCGTGATCCGCGGCGTCGGGACCGACTGGGCCTACGACCACCTCGGTGTCTACGCCTGGACGACCGAGTTCTGGAACGCGCTGGTCGCCGCCGGGCTCGACGAATCGCACCCGCTCGAGTGGTACCGGACCCATCCGCTCGACGAGGAGCTGCAGCTGCTCGCCTGGGTTGACGACAACGTGCCGGGCGGGTACGTCGAGTGGTACGAGTACGACCATCCGCAGCTCGGTCGGGTCGAGCTCGGTGGCTGGAACAGCGAGCTCGTGTTCCGCAACCCGCCGTCGCACCTCCTGGCCGACGAGATCGCACCGCACTCGACGCTCGCCATCCGACTCGCCCTGTCGTCGCCGCTGCTCCGCCATCGCGAGACACTCGTCGATGCACTGGGCGACGACACCTGGCGCGTCCGGGTCGTCATCGAGAACGCCGGATGGATGACGACCGCGGTGACCGACCGAGCACGGGAGAGCGGATACGTGCAGCCGATGGTGGCCCGCATCGAGCTGCCGGCGGATGCGTCGCTCGCGATGGGGACCGAACGCATCGAACTCGGCCAGCTCGCTGGCCGCGCTCTCAAGCAGAACGCCGTGCGGTCGTTCTCGGTCAGCTCCGACGGGACCGACGACCGCACCGTCGCCGAGTGGATCGTGCAGGGGGCCGCCGGATCGGTCTGTCCCGTCGAGGTCGTCCACGATCGCGCCGGAGCCGTCCGCACCGACGTGATCCTGGGCTGACCGCGACGCCGACGCGGCCCCGCTACCGTCCTCCGGTCGATGGCGATGGACGGCGTGTGGCACCGGGTCAGCGACCGCGCTCCCACGGTGGTCGACCTGGTCCGCCGTGCCGTCGAGCAGTTCCTCGAGGATCGGGCGAAGCGCCTGAGCGCGGGGCTCGCGTACTACACGCTGTTCGCACTCGTTCCGACGCTGCTGCTCACCGTCGCCATCGCGGCGGCGTTCGTCGGCAAGGAGGCGGCGGCCGGGGAGCTCGAGCAGCAGATGACGAGCTGGTTGGGCGCCAACGCCGCGGAACAGATCCAGCAGGCGATCGGTGCCATGTGGGAGAGCGGTCAGCGGTCGAACTTCGCACTGTTCAGTGCGGGCGTCGTCGTCTTCTCGACGACGATCCTCTTCGTCGCGTGGCGCGACGTCCTCGAAGTCATCTGGGAGGTGCCCTACCAGTCCGGTCTGCGGACGAGCCTGCTCAACCGGGCGACCGGAGTGCTCGTCCCCGTCGCCGCCGGACTCCTGCTCGCCACGACGCTGCTTCTGCAGACCGGGGTCACGTTCGTCCAGCAACTGGTGCGCACGGGCGTGCTCGACGTCGCACTGAGGGTCGCGGGCGCCCTGGCGCAAGGCGTGCTCGGTGTGGGCGCACTCGCCGTGATGTACCGGTACTCGGTCCGGACGGGTCGTCCGACGTGGCGGGAGGTTCTCCCTGCGAGCCTCTTCGTCGCCGTCGTCCTGGCGATCGGGCTCTGGGGGTACGGCGTCTACCTCCGCACGATCGGCGTCTCGAGTGTCACCGGTGCTGCGAGCAGCGTGGTCCTCGGCCTCGTGGTCATCTACTACATGGCTCAGGCGCTGCTGTTCGCCGCTGAGCTGATCAAGGTCGGCCGGCAGCGCTCGCCGGGCGAGCCGGTCTCGTGACGATCGGGTGAGTCAGTCGCCGGGCCGCGGCGATCAGCGCTCGATCGTGGTGCCCACGCCCTGAGCGACGGCGGCGTCGAACAGCAGCTTCGCGGCGGCCACGTCCTGGGCCGCGACGCCGGCCGACTTGTACAGGGTGATCCCGCCGTCGGGTCGATCGAACGCAGCCCCGGCCGCCAGCTCGCCGATCTCGGCCGCGACGTGGTCCTCGTCGATGAGTCCGTCGGCGAGAGGTCGACCGAGGTCGTGTGAGCCGACCGGATAGGGAGCGAACGCCGTCGCCCGACTCTCGACGACCAGCGTGGAGTCGGCCACGGTCACAGCGTCGATCTCCGGGCCGCCAGCGGAGAACCCGACCGAGGTGATGTGCGTACCGGGCGAGAACCACTCGCGCCGCACGACCGGTTCGTGGGCGTCGGTGGTCGCACACACCACGTCGGCGCCACGGCACGCGTCGTCGATCGCCATCGAGCGCACCGGTACGTCGACGAGTAGCTCGAGTGCGACGGTCAGTGCCGCCGACTTCTCCGCGTCACGCCCGGCGATCCGGATCTCGGCGAACTCGCGTGTCCGAACCACCGCCAACGCATGACTGCGGGCCTGCACGCCGGTTCCGATGATGGTGAGCACACCCACATCGGGCCGCGCCATCAATTCGGTCGAGAGTGCGGATCCGGCCGCAGTGCGCTCGGCGGTGATCGAGTCGCCGTCGAGCATCGCCAGGAACTCTCCGGACTCGGGGTCCACGAGCAACACGATCGCCTGGTGGGTGTCGAGCCCGGTCCCCGCGTTCGCCGGGAACACGTTGACGATCTTCGTCGCCATGGCGTGGAGAGCCGGGACGTGAGCCGGCATCACGGCCATCACACCGGTGGGATCCTCCCGGAACGCCCCGACGCGCGGCGGCATCGACACGCGTCCCGCCGACACCTCGGCCATCGCG
>JBCCTP010000143.1:0-10023 GCA_039198505.1 Actinomycetota bacterium
GCGGCCTCGGCGAAGTCGGGGGCGTCCGGTGGCGCTCCGGTCTGTCCGCCGCCGGCCTCGGCACCGCCGCTCTCGCCTCCGGGGGGAGTCCCACCTCCGCCGCCGCCGACCGCATCTCCGGAGACTTCGCCCATCACGCAGCGGCCGATGAACGGAAAGGTGTCGGTCGCGAGGTACACGTACTGACCGTCAATGGTGATGCCGTTGCACTCGTCGAGGTCGCCCGCGCTCTCGTCGAACACGAAGTCACTGGTGTAGGTGCCGTCGGCCGCGCTCCCGTCGATGTCGACGAGCGTGCCGTCCGGGCCGCTCGCCACGCAGTCGGTTCCGGTGCGGGCGTCGTCGGTGAGCACGTAGCTCGGCGAGTAGGCCCCGGACTTCGAGTAGTACACGAGGTTGCCGTCGGCGGCGAACCCGATGTGCACGAGGTCCTGGTCGGAGTCGTAGCCGTCGACGAGCAGCTCGGAGATGCCGTGGTAGTGGTACTCGCCGTCCGGCTGGACGTGGGCGTTGTTGAAGTCGAGGCCCAGGTCGTACACGTCCTGCAGCGCCTCGATGCGATAGCTCTCGCCACTGGCGCAGGTCACCGACTCGCCGGTGCCCGGCTCGAACTTCACGCCGTTGACCGCCACCCCGAACTCGCGGACCGAGGTGATCGTGCCGGTGTCGACGCCCGTGGCTGCGAACTCCCAGCTGCGGTCCTGCTCGGAGATCGCGTTGGGGTTGCCCGCGTTGGGGAACTCGCCCGTCTCGTGGTCGGGAAGCGTGTTCGACTCGATGCTCCGCGTGTCGCCGTCGACGGTCACCGTCACCATCGTGCCGAACTCCTCGTCGATGAGCTCGTACGAACCGGTCCAGGCCGACGACAACGACGAGGGGAGTGACGAGTCCTCCGACGTGTCCGAGGACTCGTCGGACGTCTTCTCCCCGTCTGCCGCATCGTCCTCGGTGTCCTCGTCGTGCTCGTGGTCGTGCTCCTCGCCGTCCGCGTGATCGTGGTCCTCGTCATCGGCGTGGTCGTGGTCCTCGCCGTCCGCTTCCTCGGCTGCGGGATGGCTCTCGGCGACGGAGGCGTCGTCGTCGCTGCCACACGCCATGAGTGCGACGACGGAGGTCGCCGTGAGGACGGCGGCGGTTCGAAGGGTTCGTGTCGGGATCATGGCCCCCACGATCCGGCACTCCGCTGAGCGGTCCCTGTGGATTCGCTCACAGGAGTCACACAGGTTCGGGACGTCCCGGAGAGGCCGGCGGCGAGTCGGTCAGTCGGGTGCGGCGGGCAGCGACAGCGTGAACGTCGTGCCCTCGCCCGGAGTCGAGTCGAGCTCGACCGATCCGTCGTGTTGGCGCGCGATGCGATCGGTGATGGCGAGGCCGAGGCCCGAACCGTCGTGTGTCGCACGGCTGCGCGCCTGGTCGCCTCGTACGAACGGTTGCAGCACGCGGGCGGCGGTCTCGCGGTCGATGCCCGGACCTTCGTCGGCGACGCTCAACCGGACGTCATCGCCGCGTCGCTCGATCCGCACGTCGATCTGGGTCCCCGGCGGCGTGTGCTGGCAGGCGTTCGCACCGAGATTGATGACCGCCTGGTGGACGCGTGCCGGGTCGGCGAGGACCGTGCAGTCGTCGTCGAGGTCGAGCGAGATCGGGTGATCTGGGTGTGCGGCCCGTAGGTCGTGCACGGCGGCCGACGCGATCGCGGCGAGGTCGACCGGTTCGACATGGCGGTTGTCGGTCGGGCGCAGCAGCTGCAGCAGATCACCGACGAGGTCGGTCAGCCGCTCGCTCTCGTCCGAGATCCGCGCCATCGCGTCGCCGACCTCGTCGTCGCCGAGCATCCCCGCGATGTGGAGGTCGGCGTACCCCTTGATCGCGGTGAGCGGCGTGCGGAGTTCGTGGGACACGTCGGCCATGAATCGCTCGGTGTCGGCGCGCGCCTGCTCGGCCTCGGCGGCTGCGGCCTCGCGCTCGGCGATCGTGGTGGTGAGCCGGTCGACCATCACCTGGAGGTCGGAGCCGAGTTGAGCGGTCTCCCGCGGACCCGACGTGGCGTCGATCGGGGTGTCGAGGTCGCCCGCTGCGATCTGGTGTGCGGACGAGCTGAGCCGATTCAGCGGCCGATTGACGAGCCGGATCAGGAGCGCCGCGATGGCGGCCTGGACCAGGACGAGCGCGCCGATCCCGATGAACAGGTTGCGCCGGAGCGAGGCGAGCGAGTCGTCGACCGCCTCGAACGAGGTCGCGATGACCAGTCGTCCCTCGTCGACCGGAGCCGCCAACGCGCGAAGACGCGGTTCACCGTCGAGCGTGGCGCGCGCCGAGCCGACGAGGCCGCTGAGGTCGCGGGATGCCAGGTCGTCGCTGTCGTCACGGATCTCGACGACGTCACCCGCGTCGTCGATCACGATCACCTGCGGTCCGTCACCGGCCAGCGGCTCGGGTGCGTCGTCGGGCGTCTCCGCTGCGGTCCCGGATGCATCGGGCGGTGGCGGGGCGGGCTCGCCCGGCGTCGGGCCCGACCGGCCGTCCCCGGCGAGCGCGCGTGGCAGCATCGCCCGCTGCAGCTCGCTGTCGACACCCTGCGTCAGGTCCATCTCGACCCGTCGATGGATGACGACGCCCATGATCGCCGACGTCGCCACGAGAGCGACGACGAGCGGGATCAGCACGAGTGTGCGGAGTCGGGGACGGGTCACGTCGATGAACTCACGTCGAATCGGGCCGGAGCACGTAGCCCGCACCCCGCTTGGTGTGGATCAGCGGCGGATGGCCGTCGTCGATCTTGCGGCGCAGGTAGCCGACGTAGAGCTCCACGATGTTCTCGGTCCCGTCGTAGTCGTCGTCCCACACGTTGGCCAGGATCTGCGCCTTCGACACGACGATCCCGGTGTTCTCGACGAGGTAGCGGAGGAGCCGGAACTCCGTGGCGGAGAGCTCGACGAGTCGGCCGGCGCGACGCACCTCGTGGCCCGCCGGATCGAGCACGAGATCGTCGACCGTGAGGACGTCGCTCGATGGCGACGCTCCGGCTCGTCGCAGGATCGCGGCGACGCGCAGGACGAGCTCGGAGACCGAGAACGGCTTCGTGACGTAGTCGTCGCCGCCCGTCTGGAATCCGCGGATCCGGTCCTCGGCTTCGGTGCGGGCCGTGAGGAACAGGACCGGCGCCATCTGACCGCCGTCGCGCATCCGTCGACAGATCTCGAAGCCGTCGAGCCCGGGCAACATCACGTCGAGCACGATCAGGTCGTACGCGGCTCGGAGCGCTTCCGACAGCCCCTCCGAGCCGTCGTGCAACTGCGTCACCGAGTACCCCTCGTACCGCAGTGCCGTGGCGACGACGTCGTTGATCGCGGGCTCGTCCTCGACGACCAACACGCGGGTCGATGTGCCGTGCGCGCCGTCCTGCCTCACGCCTCCAGTCTGGACCGACTCCCTGTGAACCCGCTGTGTGCGATCAGGTCGCCACGACGGTGTAGCCGTCGAGGGTGGTGAGCCACGGCGACGTCGGGGCGGGCGGGAGGTCGAGGCCGTGCACGTCGCGACGTACCTCGCCGATCCACTGATCGTGCTGGTACTCGTGGTTGACGAGGGCGACGAGCAACGTGTGCGCCACGACCCGCAGCTGCGTCGGGGCGCCGACCCGTCCCTCGTCGATCTGTCCGACCCGGAAGCGCACGCGCTCGGCCACCGCGTCGCGATAGTCGAGCAGTCGGTCGAGCTCGGGCAGGACTCCGCGATCGGGCTCGGGGGTGGCCGAGTCCATCAGCGCATCGAGTTCGACGTCGATCGACGGTTCCGCTGCGGTCAGGTTGCGCACCATGAAGTGAGCGACCGCCGGCTGGTGCCCGAGGTGCCAGCCGATCGCCGACGCGTCGTCACCGGCCCGCCACCCGATCTGCTCGGCCGTGAGGCCGTGACGCAGGTCGTTGGTGTGGTCGAGTGCGCGGTCGTACTCGGCGAGCAGGTCGTGGAGGGTGGGCGTGGTCACGCGATGACTCCTTCGAGGAGGGTGTCGGGAACGGTGCGAGCAGCTCCGCCGTGGACGCCGGCGCGGGCGAGCAGCAACGCTCCCTCGAGTGCTGCGACGTAGGTCGCGGCGAAGCGACGGGCGTCGACGTGGGGGAGCAGGCGGCCGTGGTCGACCGCGGTTCGGACCTCGCTCTCGACCCATGCGAGCAGATCGTCGAGGAACCCGCGAGTCTCGAGTCGCGCCGGTTCCGAGAGATCGTCCCACGCCGCGATCGCCGCACCACAGAGACACAGCACGTCGTCGTCGGCGTCGCGGAGGAACAGGGCGGCGAAGTGGCGGAGTCGATCGACCGGTTCGGTCGCGTCGATGCGCTCGACGTCGGCGAGGAACGTCCGGCGGTACTGCGAGATCGTCTCGGTGATCAGTCCGTCCTTCCGGGCGAAATGGTGATGGACCGACGGCGCACGCACCCCGACCCGGCCGGCGACGTCGCCGACGCTGAATCCGGTGACACCGCGTGTGCGGATGAGGAGCGTCGCCTCGTCGAGCACCTCGCTGCGGACGTCGCGTCCACTGGGTCGAGCCATGCCGAAGAGTCTATCGGGCTGTAGACTCGGCGGTCGATGGATGACGGGACGGTCGACGAGACGGTCGACGTGGCCGTGATCGGTGCCGGCATCGCAGGCCTGTCTCTCGCACGGGGACTGATCGCGCACGGCCGGACGGTGGTCGTGTTCGAAGGACGCGACCGCATCGGCGGTCGGCTGCGATCCGAACCAGTCTCCGTCGGCGATCGGACGGACGATGACGTCGAGCCATGCGTCGACTCTCGCATCGACCTGGGCGCCACCTGGTTCTGGCCGGGAGAGCATCGCGTGGCCCAGCTGGTCCGAGAGTTCGCACTGCCGATCCACGAACAGCACCTCGCCGGGGACGCGATGTACGAAGCTCCCGACGGTGTCCGCCGTCTCGACGGCAATCCGATCGACGTGCCGTCGTTCCGGTTCAGCGGCGGTGCACAGGAACTGGCGGGCCGCCTCGCCGCCGACCTTCCGCACGGCACCCTGCGACTCTCCACCACGGTCACTCGCATCAGCGGGACGGGGCCGTTCACCGTCGGCCACGCGCGCGGCGAGCACACCGCACGCCAGGTCGTCATGGCGCTGTCGCCCGCGTTGGCGATCTCGTCGATCGTCGTCGAACCGCCATTGCCCGAGTCGATCGACCGGGTCGCTCGGGCGACGCCCGTCTGGATGGGGGCGACCACCAAGGCGGTCGCCGTGTTCGACCGACCGTTCTGGCGCGACGACGGCCTCGCGGGCAGCGCGATCAGTCACGTCGGTCCCCTGCGCGAGATCCACGACATGAGCGGGCCTCGTGGGCGGCCGGCTGCCCTCTTCGGGTTCGGCCAGTCGAGCGGGGTGTCGCCCATCGATCGTGACGACGTGGTGCGCCAGCTGACCGCACTCTTCGGGCCGGCGGCGGCCGACCCCGCCGAGCTGATCGTGGTCGACTGGCGGTCCGAGTCGCTCACGTCACCGACCGGGGTCGAGCAGCTGCGGTCGTACGAGCTGTTCGGTCATCCGGTGTTCCACTCACCGATCGATCGACCGCTCCACTGGTCGTCCACCGAGACCGCTCGTGAGTCGCCGGGTCACATCGAGGGAGCTCTCGACGCCGCGGAGCGCACCCTCGCTGCGATCCTGTCCGGGTGAGTGCACCCGCCGACGTCACGCCTGCCGACATCATCGAACGACTCGGGATGAGTCCTCACCCCGAGGGCGGCCACTACGTCGAGACGTGGCGCGGTGCACCCGGCGCCGACGGTCGTGCGATCGGCACGGCCATCCACTTCCTGCTCCAGCGAGGCGAGCGGTCGCACTGGCATCGGGTCGACGCGGACGAGATGTGGATCCACAACGCAGGCTCGGGCATCGAGCTGTCGCTCGCTCCGAGTGACGCGGGCCCTGTCGACGTTCACCGGTTGAGCGGCGAGCTCGACGCCGACGGCGCCGCGCAGGTGTTGGTGCCGGCCGGATCATGGCAGGCGGCACGACCCGTGGGGGAGTGGGGTCTCGTCACGTGTGTCGTGGTGCCGGGGTTCGACTTCGACGGGTTCGAACTCGCCGCTCCCGGGTGGGAGCCGGGTCACAACGACTCAGCCGTCGGCTGACGTCACGCTCCGACGTGCCTCGAGCGCCCGACCGCCTTCTCGATCTCGAGCGCTGCCGGCGCCGCCAGCGCGAGCAGCGTGGCGACGAGCCACTGGCTCGGGGTGAGCGCGACGGTGCCGAGCACTCGCTGCAGCGGCCGCAGTTCGACCGCCAGCCACACGAACGCGAGGCCGAAGCCCGTGTACTTCACGAACGGCATCAGCGGCGCCGCCCACGCCGGCTCGGACTCGCGTCTCGATGCGAGCCCGAGCAGAGCCGCCGACAGACCGACCACCACGAACGCCATCGTCATGGACGTGGTCGGTTCGGTGGGGCTCGGCTCATCGGGCCCCCACATCACACAGCCCAGCGCCGGGAGCGCGACCAGCAGTCCGCGGGCGGCCCAGCGCGCCGCCGATCGTGGGGTGACCAGGCGGGCGGTGGGATCGCGGGGCGGTCGGTCCATCACGGTGGGATCGTCGATGTCGGTCATCAGGCCGAGGACCACCGTGAACACGACACCGAACTTCGCCGCGAGGAGAAGGATCGGCGTCAGACCGACGCCGTCGTTGACGTCGAAGATCGTCGCCAGCAGCATCAACTCGAGCACCGCCGCGAGGACAGTGAGCTGCAGGCCGATGTAGGCCGACATCCGCCGGTAGATGTCGCGCCCGATCTCGACGGCCCGCACGAGGGTGCCGAAGTTGTCGTCGACCAGGATCATCTTCGCCGCCTGCTTGGTGACCTCGCTGCCGCTCCCCATCGCGACGCCCATGTCGGCCTGCTTGAGGGCCGCGGCGTCGTTGACCGCGTCGCCGGTCATCGCCACCACGTCGCCGGACGCCTGCATCACCGCGGCCAGGCGCAGCTTGTCCTCGGGCGTGACACGGCCGAACACGTGCAGGTCGGGAAGCCGGGCGGTCAGGTCGTCGTCGGACATCGCACGGAGTTCGGCTCCGGTGGCGACCCCGGCGCCGAGGCCCAGTTCGTCGGCGATCGCGCGCGCGGTCACCGTGTGGTCGCCCGTGATCATCCGCACGTCGATGCCGGCTCGGTGAGCCGTCGCGACCGCCTCGACCGCGCTCGGACGCAGTGGGTCGATGATGCCGACGACGCCGACGAACACGAGGTCGGTCACGTGGGACATCGGGTCGGTGCCGATGGCGTCGACGCTCGCCTAGGGCAGGCCGCGGTAGGCGAACGACAGCACGCGCAGGCCCTGCTCGGACAGTCGGCGGTTGGCCGCCACGATCTCGTCGCGCACCTCGTCGATCGGGACGACATCGCCCTGCCACAGCGCGTGCGAACACCGACCCAGCACGACGTCCGGTGCGCCCTTCACGACGCACGCGAGCGGCTCGTCGATCGCGTCCCGCACGCGGTGGAACGTGGCCATGAACTTGTACGCCGAGTCGAACGGCACCTCGGCGAGACGTGGCAGCGTCCGCCGCGTCTCGTCGGCATCGACCCCGACCTTGGCCGCCAGGACGACGAGGGCCGCTTCGGTGGGATCACCCACGACCGTGCCGTCGTCGGCGACCGTGGCGTCGCTGCAGAGTGCGAGCCCCAGACCGAGTCGCCGGAAGTCGGGCGGTTCGTCGCCGGCCACCTGGAGGATCGCCCCGGACTTCGCGTACCCCTCGCCCTCGATCCGGAACCACCGACCGCCCGCCATCAGCGATCTGGCCGTCATGGCGTTGAGGGTGAGCGTGCCGGTCTTGTCGCTGTTGATCGCCGTGGTCCCCCCGAGGGTCTCGACGTCGGCGAGCGTCTTCACGACGGCGCGCTGCTCGGCGAGACGGCGCGAGCCCGACGACAGCATCGTCTGGACGAACGTCGGCAGACCGGTGGGGATCGAGGCGATCGCCGTGGCGATGCCGAGCACCAGTACGTCGTCGACCTCGAGCCCGCGTGCGAGGCCGACGCCCACGATCACGATGACCGCCAATGCGGCCATGAGCCCCAACAGCTTCGAGAGTCGATCGAGCTCCTGCTGCAGCGGTGATCGACGCCTCGCGACGTCGGTGACCATCCCCGCGATCCGACCCATCTGGGTCGACGTACCGGTGGCCGTGACGACGTAGGTCGCGGTCCCGCGTGTGGCGAGCGTGTTCTGGAACACCATGTTCGTGCGATCGCCGAGGTCGGTGTCGGGATCGTCGAGCGTCGCAGCGTCTTTCGGCACCGGTGCGCTCTCGCCGGTGAGGGCCGATTCCTGCATCTCGAGCGTCGCCGCCTGCACGATCCGTCCGTCGGCCGGCGCGAGCTCGCCGGCCTCGAGGAGCCCGATGTCTCCCGGAACGAGCTCGGTCGCGTCGACCTCGATCGTGGACCCGCCGCGGCGGACCCTCGCCGTGGGCACCTGGAGTTCGGAGAGGGCGTCGACGCTCTCCTGCGCCTTGACCTCCTGGCTCGTACCCCGCGCCACGTTCAGCGTGACCAGCAGGCCGACGATGATCGTGGTGCCCCACTGTCCGGCGAGGACGCCGACGACGACGACCGCGACGAGCATCAGCGTCATCGGGTTCGTCAGTTGCGTCCAGGCGATCGCCCACGGACTGGGGGCCGGGGGGCTCGGCAAGGTGTTCGCGCCGAATCGTTCGCGTCGGCGAGCCGCCTCGCCGTCGTCGAGCCCGAGCGACTCGTCGACGTCCATCGCCGACAGCACGTCGTCGCTCTCGTGCGCGAACCACGAGCGCTGCTCGGCGTCGATCTCCGTCATCGACCCCGGCTCCGTCACCGGCCCAGCATGACACCCGACGCGTGGTCGCACCGTCCCGCTGCGTGACCGATGCCTCTGGCCCGACGACGAGGAGCGACGAGACTGAGCCCATGACGGTTCAGACCGAGACCCATGGCCGCGTGCTCGTCGTCACGATCGATCGACCGGAGGTCCGCAACGCAGTCGACGGTCCCACGGCCGACCTGCTGTTCGAGACGTTCGCACGCCTCGACGCGGACCACGGCCTCGATTCGGCCGTGCTCACCGGTGCGGAGGGGACGTTCTGTGCCGGAGCCGACCTCACGGCGATCTCTGCCGGCCGGGGCAATCGGCTCGACGAGCCGCCCGCCGACGAGATCGTCGACGCGCCGGGCCCGATGGGCCCGACCCGGCTCGTCACCGCCAAGCCGGTCATCGCAGCAGTCGAAGGTCACGCCGTCGCCGGGGGCCTCGAGCTCGCGCTCTGGTGTGACCTCCGCGTGGCCGCCCGCGACGCGACCTTCGGCGTCTACTGCCGGCGATGGGGTGTGCCGCTCGTCGACGGTGGGACGGTCCGACTCCCGCGGCTGATCGGGCACAGCCGTGCGATGGATCTGATCCTCACCGGTCGGCCCGTGCTCGGGCCCGAAGCGGTCGACATCGGCCTCGCGAACCGTCTCGCCGAACCGGGCGCTGCGCTCGCCGACGCCATCGTGCTCGCCGAGTCGTTGTCGGTGTTCCCGCAGGGCTGCCTGCGCCGCGACCGCGAGTCGGCGATCCACCAGTGGGGAGACGACCTCGGCGGCGCGCTCGCCCGGGAGGCCCGGCTCGGCATGGACACGATCCGCAGCGGCGAGACCCTCGAGGGAGCCTCACGGTTCGCTGCCGGAGCAGGACGAGGCGGTTCGTTCGACGACCTGGGCTGACCGACGACCTGGGCTGACCGGCGACGAAGGCTGACCGACGAACCGTCAGATCAGCTCGCCGGTGAACGAATCGGTGATGAAGAACTCGTACTGACCTCGCCGGACCCGTTCGACCCAGAATCGCTGGAGACGGGTGATCTTCTTGATCCGCTGCATCTCGCCGTGCAGCTCGTCGAACCGTCCCATCACGGCAGCGCGGTCGATCGGGTCGTCGAGTCGTTCGTTGAACGTGGTGAGGACGTCGTCGAGCCATCGCTCTTGGTCGAGTCGCAC
>JBCCTP010000144.1:0-10013 GCA_039198505.1 Actinomycetota bacterium
CGAGAGCGATGTCGAGGTTCTCGAACGGCACGGCCGTGAGATGTGCGTGCTGGAGTCGACGCAGCCCTTCGAGGTCGGTCGAGGGGGTGTCGAGCTGGATCCGACCGAGATACGCACCGACCTCGTCCGCCCGAAGGTGGTCCGCCCGTACGATGGAAATTGACGGTAGCAGGTGCCCCGGCCACTCCGGGTGGGGGCAGTACGTTGACCCGATGCGTTCCACCCCCCGATTCCGCCGCACGCCCCGACACCTCGCCGTGGTCGCCGTCGCCGCCCTCGCGCTCGCCGCGTGTGGAGGTTCCGACGACGATGACGCAGCCGACGACGCAGCGGTCGAGACCGACGCGCCGACCGAGACCGAGGCTCCGCCGGCCGAGACCGAGGCACCCGTCGAGACCGAGGCTCCGCCGGCCGAGACCGAGCCGCCCGCGGAGACCGAGCCACCTGCCGAGACGGAACCGCCCGCCGAGACCGAGCCGCCCGCGGAGACCGAACCCGACCCGGGCGCCGGGATCCCGGTGTCATTGTTCGAGTGGGGGCTCGACGCCCCGACCGAGTACGCCGCCGGCACCATCACGTTCTCCGCGTCGAACGGCGGCAGCTTCCCGCACGAACTCGTCGTGATCCAGGGTGACAGCTACGAGTCGTTGCCGCTCGCCGACGGCGGAGCGGTGCTCGAGGACGAACTGCCGGCCGGAGCGCTGATCGCCCGCACCGATCGGATTCCCTCGGGGAGCGAACGCGAGCTGGTCGTCGACCTCGCGCCGGGGAACTACGTTCTGGTGTGCAACCTCGGTGGCGGGGCCAACAGCCACGCCGGCCTCGGCCAGGTTCTCGACATCACCGTGAGCTGATCCACCGAGGCGACACGCCGATCGCGCGGCGATTCGACACAGATCACGACAGGGGGCCAGCGGTGTTCGACGAGTTCTTCGGTGTCCAGATGCACCCGCTGGCGGTCCATGCGCCGGTCGTCCTCATCCCGATCTTCGCGGTCGCGACGATCGTCCTCCTGGTGCGCGGCGACTGGCGCCGCCGCGTCGGGGTGTGGATGGCAGGTGGCGTCGCGTTCACCGCGGTGCTGCTCTTCGTCGCACGCCAGTCGGGCTACGCCGCCTACGACGACGGCAACGGCAACTTCCTCGGATTCGGCGACGTCGAACGTCATCGAGACCTGGGTGATCAGACGTTCGTGCTCGGCGTCCTCTGGACGATCCTGTTCGCCGCCGTCGTGTTCGTCGATCGCCGCCGGAACCCGGCACAGGTGCCGGCGGACCTGTCGGCGGGGGCGGCGACGTCGCGACGCGATCCGGTCGTCGTCGGCCTGTCGGTGCTGAGCGCGGTCGCCGCCGTGTTGGTCACGGTCTGGCTGGTCCGCACCGGCCACGCCGGCGCCGAGTCGCGCTGGGGCTGAGCGCCTCGCCCCGGCGAGTCAGGTCACGTGACGACGACTTTGGTGCCGACGTCGGCGAAGCCCCACAGGAACGAGGCGTCGAGGTTGTGCTGACGCTGGCAGCCACCCGAGAGCCGGGTACCCAGCTCCTCGGTCGTCTGGTACACCGAGCCGTCGGACACCTTGGTCGGGATGCCGTGGAAGCCGATGTTGCCCCGCTCGGTCTTGAGCCAGCGGATCATCAGCGGCAGGTACGCCTTGCCGTTCCACGCAGTGGAGACCTCGGACCGGGAGTACACGTAGTGCGTGCCCGGGAGCTCGTTGGAGTAGGTGCTGCCCGACACGAGCCACGACCGGATGATCTGCTCATCGCCGTCGACGGCCCACACGCGCTGACCCGCCCGGTCGTACACGACCCGGTAGCCCTCGCCCGAGTTCTCGGGGAGCGGCGGAGCATCGTCGCCTGCGGAGGCGACGGGTGAGAGTTCGACACCCCAGAGGTCGGTGGCACCCGCCGGCGGCCTGGGCGTGCGGACCACGAACGACTCTTCGTCGGGCCAGATGTCGAGGGAGAGTGCGGTCTCGCGACCGACGACGCCGTCGATGTACAGCTCGTTGGCGGTTTGATGGGCCTGGACCGCGTCGAACGTGGTCTGTTGGAACTGACCGTCGACCGACCCGGTGAAGTAGCCGCCGTCGGCGAGCGCCTGCTGGAGGCAGCGGACGCCGTCGCCCGACTCCCCGAGTCGCAGTGACAGCGCCTCGATGGTGCAGCCACCGTCGGCGCGTGCTGCACCCTCGGACTCCGCGTCGGAGCCGGCGTTGGCCGAGGCGATGGCCTGCGGCGACTCGGGATCGGGATCCTCGATCCCGGCGAGGTCGACGTCGATGAAGTCGACGAACCCGGAGCCGTCGTCTCCGGCGGCGGCCGCTTGCTCGGTGAGTTCGACCGCAGCGGCCGCGGCCTCGGCTCCCGCCTCGGCCTCGTTGGTGGTGATGATCGACTGGGGTGCGTCTTCGTCGTCACCGCTCATCACCATGCCGCCGACGAGCGCGCCGCCGAGCACGGCGACGACGGCAGCGCCGAGGAAGACCTCGCGTCGTCGCTGCTCGACCGACTTGCCGCTCGGGTGGGGGCGCCGTGTCGGTGAGCCCGACCGGGACGAGATGGTGGGCGCAGACCGCGAATCGGAGCGTGGCGGGACGCGACGCGCGTCGTACTGGTCCCACTGCTCACGCACGGTGGGCAACGTTACCAATCGGTGACAGCCGGCCCGTGGCAATGTTCTGGTTTGTTCCGTTCTGCTTAATCGGCGCTCCGTGCCGCACGCGACACTCGCGGACATGGACTTCGACCTCCCGTCCGACGACCACCCGACCCGGCGGAAGGTCCGCGAGTGGATCGCGTCGAACCCGGCGCCGACCGGCGCCGACCTGCACGCGGCCGGGTACGTGGTGCCGCACTGGCCGGCTCCGTGGGGTCTCGACGCCGATCCGATCGACCAGCTGATCATCGACGACGAGCTGGCGAAGGCCAAGATCCGTCGACCCAACAACGCGATCGGCATCGGGTGGGCGGCGCCGACGATCCTGCTCGCCGGCACGCCCGAACAACACGAGCGCTTCCTCGATCCGATCTTCACCGGCGAGGAGTTCTGGTGTCAGCTGTTCAGTGAGCCTGACGCCGGCTCCGACCTCGCCGCCCTCGGCACCCGGGCCGAGCTCGACGGTGACGAGTACGTGATCAACGGTTCGAAGATCTGGTCGAGCGGCGCTCACCACTCCACGTTCGGGATCCTCATCGCCCGCACCGATCCCGACCTGCCGAAGCACAAGGGCGTCTCGTACTTCATCATGCCGATGGACTCGGAGGGTCTCTCGATGAGCCCCATCGTCGACATGACGACGGCGCACTCGTTCAACCAGGTGTTCTTCGACGACGTGCGGATCCCTGCCTCGATGCGGGTCGGGGAGGAGGGCGACGGTTGGCGCCTCGCCAAGGTCACCCTCTCCAACGAACGTGTGTCGCTCTCGTCGGCGGGTTCGCTGTGGGGCGTCGGGCCGTCGGCCGAGGAGCTGCTCGACCTCGCCCGGGCGAGCGGTGGCATCTCCGACCCGCAGCTACGCGACCGCGCCGTGCGCCTCCACATCGAGGCGGAGTTGCTGCGCCTCAACCGGTTCCGCAGCCTGAGCGCCACGCTCCAGGGCCGCACGCCGGGTGCCGAGGCGTCGATCCAGAAGATCATGGCCGACGATCACGGCCAGGCGGTGATGTCGCTCGCGAAGGACCTGTCGGGCGCCGACGGGATGCTTGCGGGCTCGGGGCCCGCCGGGGTGGTACCGACGTCGTCGCAGAACGGCCCGACCGAGGTGAACTTCGCTCGCGGCGAGGGGAGCCAGTTCCCCGACGTCGACCCGATCTGGCACTACGGCTATCTGTTCCACCCGGCGCTCACGCTGGGCGGTGGCACGTTCGCGGTGCAGCGCAACATCGTGGCCGAGCAGGTGCTCGGACTCCCGCGCGAGCCCGACCTCGAGCGCGGCAAGAGCTGGGCCGAGTCACGCCGCGACGCCGCCTCGGTCGCCTGACCGATCGCCGCCGTCCGACGCCGGTTCCGTCCCCGGGCGGCGTCGCCGATCGGGCAGAACCCGAGTCGGCCGATTCCCGCTACGGTCGCACGCCGTGACCGATCGACTCAGCTTCGGCATCGACATCGGCGGGACCGGGATGAAGGCCGCGATCGTCGATCTCGACACCGGCGAGCTGCGATCCGACCGCTACCGGATCGACACGCCGAAGCCGGCCACTCCCGAGGCGATGGCCGAGGTGGTCCGCGAACTCGTCTCGCATCACGGCTGGAGCGGATCGGTCGGATGTGCCTTCCCGGCCGTCGTGGTCGACGGCGTCGTCGGCTCGGCGGCCAACATCGACCGTTCGTGGCTCGATGTCGACGCCGATGCCGTGTTCACGCAGGCGCTCGACGTCCCGGTGCACATGATCAACGACGCCGATGCGGCCGGACTCGCCGAGGTGCAGTTCGGTGCCGGACGCGGGCGGAGCGGTGTGGTGCTGACCCTCACGTTCGGCACCGGGATCGGCTCGGGTCTCTTCGTCGACGGCGTCCTGGTGCCCAACACCGAACTCGGCCACCTCGAACTCGACGGCCACGACGACGCCGAGAAGCGTGCGGCGGCCTCGGCGAAGAAGCGTGACGACCTCAGCTGGGAGGAGTGGGCGACCGACCGGGTCCAGCCCTACCTGCGCCACGTCGAGATGCTGTTCTCGCCGTCGCTGTTCATCCTCGGCGGCGGCGCCAGCAAGAAGCCCGAGCGGTGGTTCCCGCACATCGACATCGAGACCGACTTCGTGGCGGCCGAGATGGCCAACAACTCGGGGATCGTGGGTGCGGCGCTCATCGCTCCGGGGGTTCCGGGGGCGCCGAACGCCTGAATCGTTCGATCGGTCGCCGGGCGTACTCGGTCAGTCGACCGACCACCACCGACTCGGTCTCGCTGATCACACCGTGGAGCTCGGCGATGATCTGGTTGAGTTCGCCGCCGATCAGCAGGACCACGCAGGCCGCCCACATCCAGGTGAGCCCGAGGAGGACGCCGCCGATCGCGCCCAGCACGTCGTTGCCGCCCCCGGTGCCGACGAGCTGGACGTACCACCCGAACCCGAGCGACAGGACCAGCCAGCCCGCGGCGGCGAACACCGCGCCGGGCAGGTCGTATCGCCACGGCGTGTGGTGGTACGGGCCGACGTGGAAGATCGTGGCCGACCAGACGATCAGCACCGCCAGGGCGACGATGAGCCGGAGTGGGTTCGGAACGCCCGCCTCGGCGCCGAGCGACCAGAGCGCCGTGGACACGGCGACGGTGAGAAGGGTGCCGATCGCCAGTCCGATGGCGATGGCACGCGTGTGGATGAAGTTCCGGCCGTCGTCGACGTCGTAGACGAGGTCGAGGGCCCGGATGAGGCCGGCGAAACCGCGAGAGAGGGTGAACACCGCGACGGCGATCGATGCACTCAGCACGCCCGGGTTGCTCTGGTTGAACAGCGCCTCGATCGAGTCACGGAGGCCCGACGCCTCGGTCGTGAGCACGCTGTCGACGAACTCGAGTACGTTCGCCTCCAACTCCTGCGTGAGGTCGTCGCCGAGCAGCGACACCGAGGACAGCACGGTCAGGAACGCCGCCGGCAGGCTGAGGAGCAGCCAGAAGGTCACCCCGGCAGCCACGTCGAGAACACCGTCGTCGCGGATCTCTCGTGCGAGTTCGACCACGGTCCGGCGCATGGGACGGTCAGTCTCGCGTGCGTCGGACGGACTGGGGCGGTCACGCGGGCCGTGCCACCATGTGCCCGATGATCTCGGTGATCGGCGAGGCGCTCGTCGACCTCGTCGTGTCGCCGGACCGGCGTGTGGACGCGGCGCGGGGCGGAGCGCCGTTAAACGGAGCGCGTGCAGCCTCCCGACTCGACGCACCGGTGTCGTTCACCGGTGGGCTGTCGGTCGACCGGTTCGGTCGGCTTCTCGACGGCGCGCTCCGGGAGGATGGTGTTGCGGTCACCGCGCCGCCGGTCGACGCGCCCACCACACTTGCGCTCGCCGAGATCGACGAGTCGGGGAGTGCGTCGTACCGCTTCTACCTCGACGGCACCGCCGCGCCGCTCGGCGATGCAGCCGCCGCCTCGGTCGACGGTGATCGGCCCGGTGTGGTCGTCACGGGTGGGCTCGGGCTCGTGCTCGAACCGATGGCGACCTCGATCGAGCGGCTCCTCGTCGACCTCGCGACGACGCGACCGGCGAACCGCCCGCTCGTCGTGGTCGACGTGAACGCTCGGCCGGCCGTCGTGAACGACCTCGGCCTGTTCCGTACCCGCGTGCACACGGTCGTGGCGGCCTCCGACCTGGTCAAGGTCAGCGATGAGGACCTCGCCGTGCTGTCGCCGGGTGACGAACCCGCCGACGCTGCGGCCGCGCTGCTCGATCTGGGCGCTGCGGCCGTGATCCTGACGGCCGGCGCAGCGGCGAGCACCGTCTTCGTCGGCGATCAGCGACGTGACGTCTCACCAGGCCGGCTGCCCGGAGCCGTCGTCGACACGATCGGTGCGGGCGACACGTTCCTCGGTGCGATCGTCGCGTGGCTGACGCGGCACGACGCTCGTCTCGATCGAACGGCGCTGTCGCTCGACGCGGTCGCCGAGGCGGTGGCGGTCGGTCACGCCGCCGCCGGGGTCGTGGTCACGCGACGAGGGGCCGATCCTCCGAACCGTGCCGACCTCGGCGACGCCTGGCCGGACACGGACCCTCGGCCGGGCTGATCCTCGGACGGGCTGATCCTGGGACCTCGTGATCGTCAGACGAGGTAGTGACGCACCGCGAGGCGTTCGGCGGAGTCGTCGCCGGGGACCGACAGCTGGGCGACGACGCGGAGCTGCGGCCACTCGGCGGGCGCCAGGAGTTGATACTCGAAGGTGAGATCGCCGGCCGCGCGGTGGCGGAATCGTCGCAGCCGGGTCTCGAAGCCTGAGACGTCGTGGCGCGACCACCAGTCGTCGAACACATCGCTCTCGTCCGCCAGCAACTCCAGCAGTGCGGTGAGCTGGCGATCGTGACGGATCGGTGCGGTCGACGAGCGGAACTCGGCCAGCGCCTGCCGGGCGTGGATGTCCCAGTCGACGACGAGATCGCGTGTGGCCGGGTCGACGAGCAGCACCCACAGCAGATTGCGTCGGGGAGGTTCGAGCTCGGCGAGACGGGGGTAGAGCCGTTCCTGCGCCTGGTTCCAGGCGACGAACTCCCAGCGCGGACCGAGCACGTAGGCCGGCGCGGGGAGGAGCCCGTCGAGGAGCCGGATCAGCGCACTGGGCGCTTCATCGGGGGCATCGACGTCGGCGGTGCCAGGGTCGGCGAGGGCGAGCAGATGGTCGCACTCGGCGGCGTCGAGTCGCAGTGCGCGACCGATGGCGGTGAGCACGTCGGGTGAGGCGTTGATCCGCCGGCCCT
Source organism: Actinomycetota bacterium (assembly GCA_039198505.1). GTDB lineage: Bacteria > Actinomycetota > Acidimicrobiia > Acidimicrobiales > Ilumatobacteraceae > Ilumatobacter_A. The sequence goes on from JBCCTP010000144.1 coordinate 7,405, forward strand.
GTTCGAGCCACGTGTACCAGGTGACCGACACCCCGGCGAGCAGCGCCACTTCCTCTCGACGGAGGCCGGGCGTCCGGCGGTTGCGACCGGCCGGGAGCCCGACGCGTTCGGGTCGCGTCTCCTCGCGGCGAGCGCGGAGGAACTCGCCGAGTTCGCGTCGGTGATCGTTCGGCCCGCTGGCCATCGATCCAGTCAACCAGCGGTGCCCGACGCCTGACGGGTGCTCGTGGTGACCGGCTCGCCCTCACGCCGGGGGGCGGACCGGATCGTGACGTCCGCGCCGTCAGCGTTCTGCGCCGTCAGCGTGAGGGTTGGCCGCGGAGCGAGTCGGGTGCGGGCGGAGTGGCGGGGACCTCCACTCCCGGGATCACCGGCAGCACGAGCGACGATGCCTCGTCGCCTCCGGTTCCGAGGTACACGGCCTCACCCGCGGCGATCGTGTCGAACTCCCACACGGCTCGATTTCCGCCCGGCGCGTCGACCTCGAGTCGGATCTGCGATCCAGGTCGGACGACGTGAGCGAACGGGAAGATCTCGACCCGCGCCAACACGAGTTCGGCGGACTCGACGTCGTCGGGGGCGAACTCGGGAAGTGGTTCCGCGTCGGACTGGAGCTGGGTGTGGATCGGCTGGAGTTCGGTCGAGGCAGCGTCGTCGAGCGCCCGGCGGCTGGCGCGCAGCCAACCCGACTGGATGTAGATCTCGGACCCGTCGGGCCGGACCTCGACCAGGGTGACTTCGAGGTCGGTGTCTCCCGACGATGAGTTGACCCAGAGGTCGGCCGATGCGGTTCCGACCAGCACGACGGTCTCGTCGAGTGGTGCGGTCGTGAAGCCGGCGACCGTTCCATCTGGCGCTGCCTGCCAGTCCCACGCGACGTCGGTGCGCCACAGGTCGGAGCTGTTCCCGTCCCAGAACGTCTCGGCGATCGAGTCGGGCACCGCCCGGTACGCGGTGCGTTCCGGGGCGGCCGGCGCCAGGGTCGTGAGCGAACCGTCGGCACCGAGGTACCAGCGGGTCGGCTCGACCTGGGGGATCGGCCACGCGTCGAACCGCTCGGTGAATCGGGGGAGCGGCGCGAGCGGTTCGGCGCCCTCGGCCGCGCCTTGTTCGAAGTGCACGTGGATCGGCGGCTCGCCCTCGAAGGCGGAGCGAGCATCGTCGAGGGACAGGCCGGTGAACCGGTCGGGCGGATCGCCGATGTCGGTGGTCCCGAAGATCCCACCGGCGAGGATCGGTCCGATCGCTCGCGCCGTCGTCAGATCGGGCGTCCGCTCGGCGACGTAGAGATCGAGGAACTCGACGAAGCGGGGGTAGATCGCCGGGCTGATCGACTCGGTGTGCAGTCCGTTGACCAGTGACACGAACAGCTGGTCGGTGCCCGTGAAGTTCGGGATCATCGTCGGGAACCGGCCGCCGGTCTGCTCGTCCTGCCAGGCGCCGGCCATCAGCGTCGGCACCTCGATCCGGTCGACGAAGAGCGCCGGGGCGATGTCGTCGCCGACGGCGGAGTCGTAGAACGGGGTGTCGGCGATCTCGTCGACGAGTTCGGGGCTCTGGAGCCTCAGCGACTGGTTGGCCGCGCAGACCTCGTCGCCGGCGGCGATGCGGTCGCTCGCCCAACCCTGGCCGAGACCCGTGAGCTCGCCGTCGGGGTCGACGGCCGGTTCGGCGTCGTCTTCGCGGTCGCCCGTCCACTGGACGGCGAACCCGGTGTTGAGGATGCCGCCGGGGTACAGGGTCGATCGGTAGCTGTCGTCGAGCACCGACAGCGGCGTGATCGCAGCGAGGTTCGGCGGCTGCGTCTGGGCGACGAAGAGCTGGCTGATGCCCGGGAACGACACGCCGACCATGCCGACCTTCGCCGACCAGGGTTGTGCGGCGACGGTCTCGATGACGTCGTAGCCGTCGGTCGACTGCGTGTACTCGAAGAAGCGGTAGGACCCGCCGCTGCAGCCGCTGCCCCGCATGTTGACGCCGACGTAGGCGTAGCCGAGAGGGCCGAACAGGTCGGCGAGTCCGGTGGCGTCGGGATCGCTCGGCGTGTATCCCGAGTACTCGACCACGGTCGGGTACGGCCCGTCCTCGACCGGTCCCGGGAGGCGGACGTTGACGCTGAGGAGCGTGCCGTCGCGGGTCTCGAGGTACCCGAAACCTTCGCCGACCTGCTGCCTGTCGTAGAAGGACGCGTCGGGGTGCTCGTCGCGAGCGAGCACGTCGAAGGGACCGGCGAACCCGCCGCCCATGCGAACGAGGTAGATCGGGCTCGCGTCCGGGAGGTTGCGGATGACGAGAGAGCCGTACACGTCGACGGGGCCCGCGTTTCCTCCCCCGAGGTCGACGAACGTGCCGCGGGTCGAGAGCCGTCCGTCGTCGCCGATCTCGACGTTGACCTCGCCGACGGCGAAGTACGCGTCTCCCGGCGTCGCCCCGACGATGGTGAGCTGTTCCACGCCCGGGCGAACGTCGAGGTCGAGTCGTTCGTGGACATCGGCGTCATCGGACTCGCCCTCGTCGCCGCCGTACTCGAGCACACCGTCGTCGCCGGCGTCCGACGTCGAGTCGTCGGGCGACACGGGTGCAGCACCCCCGCGGGCGGCGGGGGCGGC
>JBCCTP010000145.1:0-10003 GCA_039198505.1 Actinomycetota bacterium
GATCTTCGACGAGAGCACCCAGGAGCGCATCAACTGTCTCCCGGCCACGTTGCGCACCGAGGGTGTCTGCGGCGTGAAGTGGGTCTCGGTGTTCCCGCGTAATCCCGTCCAGTACGGGGCGCAGAACCTGTCGGCCGTGGTCGTCCTCTCCGAGATCGAGCGCGGGTTCCCGATTGCGGTCATGGACGGCACGCTCTGCTCCAACGTCCGCGTCGGAGCCATGGGCGGCGTCGCGGCCAAGCACCTCGCCCGGCCCGACGCCGAGTCGATCGGGTTCATCGGGGCGGGCGAACAGGCGAAGATGCACCTGATCGCCATGAAGACGGTCGTGCCGTCACTCCGCGTGTGCCGGGTGTCGGACAAGTACCCGGCCGAGGAGCAGCAGTTCATCGACCAGATGAGCACCCTGTTCCCCGACATGGAGTTCGTCGCGGCCGACGCCGACGGGGAGACGGCGATGCGCGACGCCGACATCCTCGTCACGGCGACCAGCGCGCAGGCGCCGTTGCTCAAGGCGGACTGGATGAAGCCGGGCGCGTTCTACAGCCACATCGGCGGGTGGGAGGACGAGTACGCCGTGGCGGCGCAGTGCGACCGGATCGTGTGCGACGACTGGGAGACGGTCAAGCACCGCACCCAGACCCTCAGCCGGATGTACCAGGACGGCGAACTCACCGACGACGACATCAGCGCCGATCTCGTCGAGCTCGTCGCGGGCGAGAAGCCGGGTCGTCAGTCAGCCGACGAACGGGCGTACTTCAACGCCGTCGGCCTGGCCTACGTCGACGTGGCGATCGCCCACGCGATGTACGAGCGCGCACGAGATGCGGGCCAGGGGACGCGCATGGTGCTCCAAGAGCAGATGATCTTCGATCACGACGGCCTCGCCGACATGATCCGCGTCTGACCACCGTCTCCGAGGCCGGATCACTCGCCGGCGGGCGGGAACCATGTGAGCGACGAGTGGTGCAGAGAGATGAGCACACGCCCGTCGAGCTTGTGATAGGCGAACGTGTAGTCGGCCCGTGTGGCGTTTCCGTCGCCGTCGACGAACGTGTAGTGCCCCATGTCCTTGTAGCCGAGTCCGCCGGCCTTCAGGATCGGCCCCACCTCGCTCTGGAACTCCACTCGCGTCCAGCCGCGGTGCAGGAAACCGTGGTCGTGGGGATAGTCGGGGTCGCCGCCGACGAAGTACGACCGGGTTCCGGCCCGGTCGAGCCGGATCACGTCGGCCAGCGTGGGCTTGAAGAGCAGCGGCTCGTCGGGGGTGCCGAAGTCGTAGAGCTCGAGCAGCGCGTCGACGTCGGGATCCGTGACGTACCGCGCCCACGCCCGCTGCGCGGCCACGACCTCGGCCTTGGTCATCGTCTCGAAGTTGCGCTCGTCCATCCGTCGGCCTCCTCGTGATCACCTGCGAACCGGACCGCAGGATGCCACGCGAGCATCCTCCGTCCGATTCCGCCAGTCCCCAATACGATTTCTCGGCGATGGGGAAGACACTGCCCGAGAAGGTCTGGGAGCGGCACCTGGTCCGCGCCGCCGATGCACCCGGCGAACCCGACCTGCTGTACATCGACCTGCACCTGGTCCACGAGGTCACGAGCCCGCAGGCGTTCGACGGTCTCCGCATGGCCGGACGCACCGTGCGGCGCCCCGACCTGACCATCGCAACGGAGGACCACAACGTCCCGACGGCCGACATCGACCAGCCGATCGCCGATCCGATCTCGGCCAAGCAGGTCGACACGCTGCGGGCGAACACGGCCGAGTTCGGCATCACGAACTTCCCGATGGGCGACCCGGGTCAGGGCATCGTCCACGTGATCGGTCCCGAGCAGGGCCGCACGCTCCCGGGCATGACCATCGTGTGCGGCGATTCGCACACGGCGACGCACGGCGCCTTCGGTGCGCTGGCGTTCGGGATCGGCACCAGCGAGGTCGAACACGTGCTGGCCACCCAGACGCTTCCGCAGGTCCGGCCGAAGTGGATGTCGGTCACGGTCGACGGCGAGCTGCGGCCCGGTGTCACGGCGAAGGACGTGATCCTGGCGATCCTCGGGGTGATCGGGACGACCGGCGGGATCGGGCACGTCATCGAGTACCGGGGGTCGGCCATCCGCTCGCTCTCGATGGAGGGCCGCATGACGGTCTGCAACATGTCGATCGAGGCCGGAGCCAAGGCCGGGCTCATCGCGCCCGACGAGATCACGTTCGAGTACCTGAAGGGTCGGGCCAACGCTCCATCGGGCGAGGCGTGGGATGCTGCCGTCGCCGACTGGGCGACTCTGCACTCCGATGGTGACGCCGACTGGGACGTCGAGATCGTGCTCGACGCCGCCGACATCGCGCCGCACGTCACGTGGGGGACCAACCCGGGGCAGGTGGCGTCGATCGACTCGCCGATCCCCGACCCGGCGAGCTTCGACGACCCGACCACCCAGGCGACGGTCGAGAGGTCGCTCGAGTACATGGGCCTCGAGGCCGGCACGTCGATGCGCGACGTCGCCGTCGACACCGTGTTCATCGGCTCGTGCACCAACAGCCGGATCGAAGACCTCCGTGCCGCCGCCGACGTGCTGCGCGGCCGCACGGTCACCGTCGAGCGCACGATGATCGTGCCCGGCAGCCACGCCGTGAAGGCGCAGGCCGAGTCCGAGGGTCTGCACGACGTGTTCACCGCGGCCGGCGCCGACTGGCGCGAGCCCGGCTGCTCGATGTGCCTCGCCATGAACCCCGACAAGCTCCAGCCCCGAGAGCGGGCGGCCAGCACCTCGAACCGCAACTTCGAAGGACGGCAGGGTCCGGGCGGACGCACCCACCTCGTGTCCCCGGCCGTCGCCGCCGCCACGGCGGTCGCGGGCACGTTCAGCACACCCGACGATCTCGGTCCCATCAGCTCGGCGGTGGCGTCGTGAAGGCCGTGACGATCATCGAGGGCACCGGCGTCCCGCTGCGTCGGAGCGACGTCGACACCGACCAGATCATCCCGGCGGTCTGGCTGAAGCAGGTCGAGCGGACCGGGTTCGAGAAGGGCCTCTTCTCGGCATGGCGCGACGAGCAGGACTTCGTCCTCAACGACGAGCGCTTCACCGGCGCCAACATCCTCGTGGCCGGTCCGGCGTTCGGGGTCGGGTCCTCCCGTGAGCACGCCGTGTGGGCGCTGCAGCAGTACGGCTTCGACGCCGTCATCGCGCCGAGCTTCTCCGACATCTTCTCCAACAACTGCACCAAGAACGGTGTGGTGCCGGTGGTCGTCGACGAGGCGACCGTCGAGCAGATCTGGGACGCCATCGAGGCCGACCCACAGACGTCGATCGTGGTCGACGTCGACCGCCGCCGCGTCGAGGTCCCCTCGATCGACGTCGACGTCGAGTTCCCGATGACCGACTCGACCCGGCACCGATTCCTCAACGGGCTCGACGACATCGGCATCACGCTCACCAGCGCCGACGACATCGACGCGTTCGAGTCGTCGCGCCCCGCCTGGCTGGGCTGACCGGCCACACGGGCGGTCAGCTGCGGCCGACGAACCCTTCGTGGACCTTGATCGAGGCCACGTCGCGCAGGTAGCGAGGCATCAGGTGGGCGCGCACGACGTCTTGCGCAGCTGCCGCCGACTCGACGCCGTCGCGCAGCAACTCGTCGAGGTCGCGGAACGACGCCTCGATCGCGTGCCCGAGTTCTTCGTACGAGGCGAGCGCTGCGTCGCGATCGACCGGAACCGGGAGCTCGTCGCGTCCGCCGAACGTGGCCGCGCGCTCCCGGACCCGATCGGCGGCGTCGCCGGGAGCGTCGCCGAGTGACTCGGCCGCCTCGCGCAGAGTGCGGATCATGTCGTTGTGTTCCTCGGCGAGCTGGGCGTCGATCACCGGGAGCATCTGGCGGACTCCCTGGAGCACAGACTGGATCATCTGCGCGGTGGCGTGTGCCTTCGGGTTGGAGATCGAGGGGACGATCTCGTCCTCGATGGCGAGCATGACGCCCTCGAGGAGCTGGTCGACCGACGGGGTGGTGATCATGACGGGGCTCCCGGGTACTGGAGGAGCTGCGCGATGCCGGGCAACGCGGGAACGCTCGACTGGACGAGGTACAGGTGGAGGAACTCCCGGCTCTCACCGTTGACCCGACGTTGGATCGCCTCGTTGACCGGGATGGCGATGTTGGAGGTGCCGAACAGGATGAAGTAGCCGAGTTCCTCCGGCGTGATGTCGAGCCCGGTGAGACGGTTGTAGTAGCCGAGGAATCCGCCTTCGTCGACGGGGTGCTTCATCACCTGGGTGTGCGACAGCTCGTCCATCATCATCATCCAGCCGAGGTCCTCGCGCGGATCGCCGATGCGCGCATTCTCCCAGTCGATGAGCGCCGTCACCCGGCCGTCGCCGTAGAGGAAGTTGGCCGGGTTGAAGTCGCCGTGGATCACGGCGAGAGGCAGCGGTCGTGGCGGATGGCGCCGCAGCGTGAGGAACGCGTCGAGCAGGATGCAGATCCCCGGTTCACGATTGATGCGCTCGTACCCGTCGAGGTAGTACTGGAACGTCGACTCCATGTACGACTGCCAGCTGCTGGGGTCGATGCCGACGCCGCGTGGATCGGCCAGGGCGCCATCGGGATCGAGTGTGTCGATGCCGGTCCCGTGCAGCTCGACGAGCGACTCGCAGAGGTGTCGCGCCACGTCGTCGGCCTGGTCGGCGTCGGGCCCGTCGTAGAACAGGTCGGTCGTGGTCGGGCTCCCGCCGGCCCGGCGCAGGATCATCGCCGCCTCGCCGAACACCGACCGGTCCATCTCGGCACCGAGGCTCTCGGTGACCGGCACCGTCGTCGATGCCCGCACACGTTCGATGAGGTCGTGTTCGACCTCCCGGCTGGTGTGGAGGATCGCCACGGAGTCGGGCGGGTCCTTGCGGAGGATCAGTGCGTGACGCTCCTCGGCCCCCTCGGTCTGCACCGTTGCGTCGAAGCGGAACGTCTCACGCGAGAACCCGCCGGGAATCGGGGCAAGATCATGCACACCGATGCCGTCGGCATCGGGCCACCACCTCGCCAAGGTCGCGGCCAACCGTTCCCCCAGACCCCCGTCCATGTGACGAAGGTAACACCAGAGGTCAGCGGCGGGCGTGAGCGTCGAGGAGGTGAGCGATCGACATCGTGAGTCGACGGGCGGTCGGGAGATGCAGGTACTCGTTCGGTCCGTGGGCGTTCGAGTCGGGCAGCAGGACGCCGGTGATCACGAACTGAGCGTCGGGGAACGTCTCGCCGAGCATCCCCATGAAGGGGATCGACCCACCCTCGCCGAACGACCGGGCCGGTCGGCCGAAGGTGGCCGACGACGCGCGGTCGAGGGCCTCGGCGAGCCACGGCGCGGTCGGCGGAGCGTTCCAACCGGGCCCGGCATCGATCGAGTGGAAGCGGACCCGGGCCCCGTAGGGCGGATCGGTCTCGAGCGCCGTGCGGATCGCGTCGGCCGCCGCGACGGGGTCGGCGGTGGGCGGCAGACGGAACGAGAGCTGGAGCGAGGTCGAGGGCCGGAGCACGTTGCCCGCCTTCGCCGTGGGCGGCAGCCCGTCGGCACCGACGACACTGAGCGTCGCCCGCCACGTCCGCGCCAGCAGCTGTTCGGCGGGGTCGTCGGTGGTCGGGCCGGCGCCGTCGACGAACGGGTAGTGGTCGGCGATCGGACCGATCTCGTCGGCGGTCGCACGCGCCTCGTCGAGCCGCCCGGGCGGGATCTCGACGACGAGCTCCGGCAGCAGCGCGTCTCCGGTCGCTGAGTTCTCGACGCGATCGAGGAGCTGTCGGGCGATCCGGAACGAGGACGGCACCATCCCGGATGCATCGCCCGAGTGCAGGCCCTCGCGGACGATCTCGACGGTGAGCGTGCCGAGGACCAGGCCCCGCAGCGACGTCGTGACCCACAAGCGGTCGGCGTCGATGCAGCCCGAGTCGAGACACACCACGAGGCTCGGCGTGCCGATCCGGTCGGCGAGATCGTCGACCCAGGCGGGCAGATCGGGCGACCCCGACTCCTCGCCGGCCTCGATCAGAACGACACACCGGGTGTGCGCCCCGCCCGCCGCGTGCACGGCCTCGATGGCGGTCAGGCTGGCGAACGCCGCGTATCCGTCGTCGGCGCCGCCCCGCCCGTAGAGCTTGTCGCCCTCGCGGACCGGCGTCCACGGACCGAGATCGTCGCGCCAGCCCTCCATCTCGGGCTGCTTGTCGAGGTGTCCGTACAGCAGCACGACGTCGTCCAGGTCGCCGCCGGAGTCCGTCGCGGGGATCTCCATCACGATCACCGGCGAGCGGTCGGGGTGGTCGAGCACCTCGACCGCGAGGCCGGGGATGGGTCGCTCCCGGCACCACGCTGCGATCAGCTCGACGGCCCGTGCGATCTCGCGGTTCGCGCGCCAGTCGGGATCGAAGTTCTGCGACAGCGCGGGGATCGCGATGTACTCGTGGAGCACCGGTTCGATGCCGTCCCACACGGCGTCGCAGTGCGCGGCCACGACCTCCGGGTCGAGGGGCGACACGGTCGGCGCATCAGGGGTGATGGTCACGTCGACCAACGTAGACCCGGCGACGAGGCGTCCCGGTCAGGGGACGGTGACGGCGACGAGGCGGTGGACCTCCTCGAACCCGACCGAGCGGCACAACGCCGCCGAACCGGCGTTCTCGACGTCGTGGCGGTAGAGGAACGACCTCTGCCCACCGTGCCGGCGGAGGTACTCGGCGACCACCGCGCGGCCGAGCCCCCGACCCCGGGCGTCGGGACGCACCAGCACCCCGACGTCGTCGAACTCCGGCGCGTAGTCCCACGAGTAGCCCGACGCGAAGGCGACCGCTGCTCCCCTCCCGTCGACGAGCACGACGATGCGCGGGTCGAGGGCATCGGGATCGATCTCGGCCTCGTCGACGTCGTCGGCGGGGCACGCACCGAGGAGCGTCCGGACGACCGCCCGGTCATCGTCCGACTCGGCATCGAGGTCGAGCACCGACACGTCGGGCGGGACGTCACCCGACGGCACACCGCCGAGCGGGAACACGTGATTGAGCCCGGCTCCGGCGAACTCACCGCTGAGCGCCTCGGTGCGGGCGACGAACTCTTCGGCGCCGAGGACGGCGCCGTCGGGAAGGTCGTCCACCAGCGCCGAGTACCGATCGATCCGCTCCGGCGCACACATGATCGCGGTGTGGGTCGGGAGGAAGTAGCCGACCGCGGCGACCGACCCCTCACGGTCCGCCGGCCCGACGACGACCGTTCCCGACCGGACGCGACGACCGGCCGCCGTGTCGACCAGGAGCGCGACCGCCTCGAGGTACCGCTCGGTCGCCGAACCGCCTGCCATGCGGGGCCATCTTGGCCGGGCACACCGCGGATACCCTCGCGGGATTCGGCTCGACGCGAGTCGAGAGATCCTGGGAGGGAGATCATGAAGAAGACCACCACGAAGTTGGCCGTCGGCGTCCTCGCCATGTCGCTGGTCGCCGCTGCCTGCGGGAGCGACGACGACGAGTCGGCCGACACCGAGGCGCCCGCCGAGACCGAGGCACCGGCCGACACCGACACACCGGCCGAGACCGAGGCGCCACCCGAGACCGAGGCGCCACCCGAGACCGAGGCGCCACCCGAGACCGAGGCACCGCCCGAGACGGATGCTCCGCCGGCGGGCCCGTGCGACCCGCTGCCCGTCGTCAACGAGGGTCAGCTCACCATCGCCACCGGTGAGACGGTGTTCCCGCCGTGGATGGGCGCCGGCGCGGACGACTTCGACGATCCGTCGACCGGAACCGGGTACGAGGGTGCGCTGGTCCAGGCTCTCGCCGCCGAGCTCGGCTTCAGCGGCGACCAGATCGAGTTCGTGCGCACGGGCTTCGACGAGGTGATCGCCCCGGGGGCGAAGGACTGGGACTTCAACATCCAGCAGTTCTCGATCACCGAGGCTCGCGACGAGGTCGTCGACTTCTCCGACGGCTACTACGCGGTCGACCAGGCGATCATCGGGGCGGCCGACGGTCCGGCATCGGGAGCGACCAGCCTCGACGATCTGCGCGACCTGCGGATCGGTGCGGCGATCGGCTCGACCAGCCTCGACTATGCCGAACAGGTCATCGCGCCGAACGGTGACGTCCTCGTGTTCGACGACAACGCAGCGGCCAAGGCGGCGTTCGACGCCGGTCAGGTCGACGCGATCGTGTTCGACCTGCCGACGGCGTACTTCATCACGGCGGTCGAGATCACCGACGCCGCCGTGATCGGCGTGCTGCCGCCCTCCGGTGAGCCCGGCGAGCTCGGCATGCTGTTCGAGGAGGGCAACCCGCTCGTGCCGTGTGTCAACGAGGCGCTCGCCGCCCTCGAGGCCAACGGGAGCCTCGCCGAGTTCGAGTCGACGTGGCTCGCTGCCGGCGGCGACATCCCGACCCTGACCGAGTGAGGTCGGCGGCCTGATCCGACCGTCCCCACTTGGACGGTTCGATGGACGATCCGACTCTGACGGAACGACGACCCTCGGCGGTCGACTCGGTACTCACCGGGCCGACCGGCGGGCGGTCGTGGTTCCGGCAGGAAGGTGTGCGCGCCGGAATCATCGCGTCGGTCTCCACGATCGCGTTCTTCGGCGTCGCCGCACTCCTCATCGTCAACTCGCCGAACTGGCCGCGGGTGCGCGACCAGTTCTTCTCGTGGGAGGACTTCCGCGACGCCTGGCCCGACGTGCTCGGCGGTTTCTGGGTCAACGTGGTCCTGTTCTTCCAGGCGATGTTGCTCATCCCGATCGTGGCGCTCGTCATCGCCGTGATGCGCAGCCTGCGGGGGCCCGCGTTCTTCCCGCTGCGGCTGCTGTCGATCATCTACACCGACGTGTTCCGCGGGATCCCGCTCATCCTGCTGATCCTGCTGATCGGGTTCGGTGTGCCCGCCCTCGACATCCAGGGCCTGCCGAACGACGCCGCGTTCTGGGGTCTCATCGCGTTGACGCTCAGCTACTCGGCGTACACGGCCGAGATCTATCGCTCGGGGATCGACGCGGTGCCCGAGAGCCAGCGCTCGTCGGCTCGCTCGCTCGGACTCACCCAGTTCCAGACGTTGCGCTTCGCACTCCTGCCCCAGGCGATCCGCAACGTCGTGCCGGCGCTCATGAACACCGTCGTGAGCCTGCAGAAGGACGTCGCGCTGATCGCGGTCCTCGGCGTCGTCCGCGATGCCACGCGCGAGGCTCAGATCATCACGAACCGCACGTTCAACTACACGCCCTACCTGGCGGCGACCGTGCTCTTCCTCGCCGTGTCGATCCCGCTCACGCGGTACGTCGACTGGTACGTCGCCCGCGACCGAGCCCGACGCAGTCAGGCCCAGGTGTGACATGACGGGTCGACGCCGATGACCGTGAAGCTCGCGCTCGACGACGTCCACAAGGCCTATGGAGACAAGGTCGTGCTCGACGGCATGACCGTGAGCGTCGACGAGCACCAGGTCGTCTGCCTCATCGGACCGAGCGGGTGCGGCAAGTCGACGCTGCTCCGGTGTGTCGACCTGCTCGATCCGATCGACGGGGGCACCATCACGCTCGACGGCGTCGACATCACGGCGAGGGGCATCGACACCAACGCCGTTCGGCGTCGGATCGGCATCGTGTTCCAGTCGTACAACCTCTTTCCCCACATGTCGGTGCTCGACAACGTCACGCTGGGGGCCCGACGGGCACAGAAACGCCCTCGTCGGGAGGCCGAGGAGCAGGCCCACGAACTGCTCGACCGGTTCGGGCTCGGCGACAAGGCCGAGGAGTTCCCCAACCGGATCTCGGGTGGCCAGAACCAGCGAGCCGCCATCGTGCGCGCACTGATGTCCGACCCCGAGATCCTGCTCCTCGACGAGGTGACCTCGGCGCTCGATCCCGAACTCGTCGGCGAGGTGCTCGGCGTCATCCGCGAGCTCGCCGAGCGAGGGCTCACGATGGTCCTCGCGACGCACGAGATGGGATTCGCCCGCGACGTCGCGGACCGCGTGTGC
>JBCCTP010000146.1:0-9967 GCA_039198505.1 Actinomycetota bacterium
AGCGACCTGACGCTTCGGGTCGAGGACCTGACCGCGCATCCGGGACATGCGGTCGATCGCCTTCGACGGTCCCGGCGTGGTCTTCACCCGGGCGTGCTGGATGATCGACGGCAGATGGGTCTCGGTCAGGTAGTGGATCCATGCGACCGAGCGCGGATCGAAGTTGAACTCGGCCTGGTCGTCGGGGCTGAGCGAGTCCCAGACCTCGAGCAGGTTGTCGACCTGGTAGATCGCCTCGCACTCGGTGTAGAGCCCGTACAGCTCGACGTACTCGAGCGCGGTCGAGACCTCGATCCGTTTCTCCTCGAGCTGCGCCGACAGCTCGGCCTGCTTGCCGCGGAGGGGCAGCGATTGCAGGACGCGGTCGGCGGCCGTGAGGGCTCGGGTGGCCCTCGTGAGCTGCTTCTGGACCCGTCCCCGACCGGGGAAGCGCCACTCGGGGACCACGATCGGCTGACCCTTCGAGTCGTAGATCGGGTTGCGGAGGAACCACTCGGTGACGTTGTCGACGATCGTGCGGTACTTCAGCGGGTTGATCCCGCCCGACGCGATCTGCGTGATCGCCGGTGCCTTCTCGGGGCCCTGTGCCGCGACGGCGATGATCGAGGCGACGACGAGATCGACGGGGATGACGTCGACCGTGCCCTCGGGGACGCCGGGGAACTCCTTCAGGAGTCCGCGAGCGAAGGAGATGATGACCGGCTCGGCCATCCGGAATCCGCGGATCCAGCCGGGGCGGGGTTCGGCGAGCGCCGACTCGATGATCGACGGTCGCACGATCGAGACGGGCACGTCGCCTTTCACGTCGGTGAGTGCCTGCTCGCCGAGCGCCTTGGTGAACGCGTACGCGTCGGGCCACCCGACGCTTGCGGCACGGGCCCGGCCCGCGTCGACGAGCTGGTTCTTGACCCACTTCTGGCGGAGGTCCTCGGTCTTCGCCGCGAGGGCGGGGGCTCCCGCTGCGCCGAGTTCGGCTCGCGCGCCCTTGCGGAACACCTTCAGCTGGTGCGGCTCACGGCTGGCCGCATCGAGGTCGGAACGGACGCGCTTGGTCGCTGCGACTTCGGCGCGCCAGTCGAGTCCGATGTCGAACGGGCCCTCGCTGACGAGGATCTCGGGCGCGTTCCCGCGGCGGTTGCCGGCGACGTAACACGTCGACACGGCGACGAGGTGCGGGGTCACCTCCATCTCGTTGGCGAGGTCCGCGAGCCGGGTCGGGCCGAGCAGATTGATCTCGACCGCCGAGTCGAGCGGCGAGTCGAACGACACCGCTGCTGCCGAGTGGATGAGGATGTCGGCGGTCCCCCACAGCTCGCGATCGGCATCGTTCAGGCCGAGGCCGTCGCGGGTGACGTCGCCGGCCACGGTCGACACCCGGCTGGCCACCTTCTCGTCGAAGTCGTCGCCGAACGTCTCGCGGAGCCGGTCGAACGCATCGTTGCGCAGGATCTCGCGCTGGGTGCGCCGGGCCGCAGGCGTTCGCTTGCCGTCCCGCACGAGGAGGATCAGCTCGCACTCGGGAACGCTGCGGAGCAGGCGCTCGACGAGAGCGGTGCCGACGAATCCGGTGGCGCCGGTGATGGCGATGCGCTTGCCGGCCAGGGACGCGCGAATACCCGTCGCGCTCCGCCCATCGTCTCCTTCGGCCGACACGGGCGAGACGGTAGCAGCCTCTCTACCAATTGGTAGAGGCGACCCGGTTCGGTGCTAGACCGGATCCGTGGCCGAGACCCGGGATCGGATCCTCGACGCGGCGATCCAGCTGTTCGGGACCAGGGGCGTCGACGCGGTCTCGCTCGACGAGATCGCGCGCGACGTCGGCGTGCGGAAGCAGACGGTCCTCTACTGGTTCGAGTCCAAGGACGTGCTGGTCGACGGCGTGCTCGATGCCGTGGCCGCCGAACTCTTCGTCGTCATCGACGCAGCCGTACGGGCGTCGTCGGACGATCCGCTCGAGCGGATCGACTCGGTGGTGCGGGCGGTGTTCCGGCCGGCGGTCAGGCGTCCTGCGCTGCTCGGCCTCGTGAGAGAGGTGAGTCGCCTGGACGACGACCAGGCGGACCGTTTGCGGCAGCGGGTCGAACCGCTGGTGTCCCGGGCCGTCGCGTATCTCGACGCAGAGATGGCGGCGGGCCGGCTCCGGCGGGGTGACCCGGGCCTGATCGCCGCGCTCGGCTACGCCACCGTCACCGGCATCGCCACCGAACCCGAGGCGTTGCGCACGGTCGGCTGGACCCCCGACGCCGCGGGTCTCCGCCGACTCCGCGACGAACTCCGGTCGTTCCTCCGCGCCGCCCTGGCCCCGCGACCGTGACCTCCCGGGTCTGACCCCGGGGTACTGGCCGAGGTCGCGGTCAGCGCTTGGTGTTGCGGCGGCGGCGGGAGTGCCGGTCGATGGCCAGCTCGACGAGCCGGTCGATGATCTCGGGGTAGCTCACGCCGTCGGCGATCCACATCTTCGGGAACATCGAGATCGGTGTGAAGCCGGGCATCGTGTTGACCTCGTTGAGGAGGAAGCCTCGGCCGCGCCCCTCGGGGTCCGCGGGGTCTTCCCAGAAGAAGTCGACACGGGCGAGCCCCTCGCACCGGAGTGCCCGGAACGAGCGGATGGCCAGCTCCTTCGCCTCGGCCAGCGCGGTGTCTCCGATCGGCGCCGGGATCACGGCGTAGGAGCCGTCGTCGAGGTACTTGTCGTCGTAGCTGTAGAAGTCGTCGCCCGGAACGATCTCGCCGGGCGTTGCGGCGACGGGTTCGGTGTTGCCGAGCACGGCGACCTCGATCTCCTTGCCCACGACACCCTCCTCGACGATGACGACCGAGTCGTAGGTGAGCGCCACCTCGATGGCGTCTCGCATCTCCTCGACCGAGCGGACCTTCGACACGCCGACCGACGAGCCCATGTTCGCCGGCTTCACGAACGCAGGGAGGCCGAGTTCGTCGGCGAGTCGTCCGGCCGTGGTGGGTTCGACCTCGTGCTCGTGGACGACCCGGTGCGCCGCTTGCGGAATGCCGGCCGCCGCAGCGACCTCCTTGGCCATCGCCTTGTCCATCGCGACCGCCGACCCGAGGACGCCCGATCCGACGTATGCGACGTCGGCGAGTTCGAGCAGGCCCTGGACGGTGCCGTCCTCGCCCATCGGTCCGTGCAGCAGCGGCATCACGACGGTGCGGGCGGTGCTGGATGCCACGTCGGCCAACAGCGGGGTCGGTGAGACGCCGGTGCCCGACGGGTCGAGCTGGGCGGGGAGCGAGTCGGGTCCGGCGGCGAGTGCTGCGACGGCACCGTCGGCGAGCGCCCACTGGCCGTCGGTGGAGATGCCGATCGGCGTGATCCGGTACTTCGCCGGATCGGCGGCCGCCAGCACGTGCGCCGCCGTGGTGCACGAGACGTCATGCTCGGCCGACTCGCCGCCGAACAGCACGACGAGGTGGATCCGCGAGTCGCGATCATCAGCCGCTGACGTCATGGCGCGACGGTACCGTTCGAGTCCGTGAGGATGTGGGCATCCGAGGCCGCCTCCGCGGTCGGTGGGCGGCTCGTCGGGCCCGACGTCGAGTTCGACGGGGCCGACTTCGATTCCCGCACGATCTCGGTGGGGCAGCTGTTCGTGCCGATCGTCGCCGACCGGGACGGACACGACTTCATCCGCGCCGCATACGAGCGGGGGGCCGCACTCCATCTGACGAGCACGACCGACGACGTCCGCCGGGATCACTCCGCGATCGAGGTCGCCGACACTGCGGCCGCGCTGATGTCGCTCGCCGCGCACGGCCGGCACACCACCGACGCGACGGTCGTCGGCGTGACCGGCAGCGTCGGCAAGACATCGACCAAGGATCTCATCGCGGCAGCTGCTGGAGCGCGAAAGCGGGTCGTCGCCAACCGGGCCAGCTTCAACAACGAGCAGGGCCTTCCCGTCACGATCCTCGGCGCACCCGACGACACCGAGGTGCTCGTCGTCGAGATGGGGATGCGCGGGTTCGGTCAGATCACCCGGCTCTGCGAGGTCGCGCGTCCCGAGATCGGTGTCGTCACCGCAGTCGGCCACTCGCACACCGAACTGGTCGGTGGCATCGAGGGTGTCGCCAGGGCCAAGGGCGAGCTCGTCGAGGCGCTCCCTCGGTCGGGCATGGCGATCCTCAACGCCGACGACCATCGCGTGGTGGCGATGCGCGAGCGGACCGGCGCCCCCGTGGTGACGTACGGGCGCACGTCCGATGCCGACGTCAGGTTTTCCGACGTTGCGCTCGACCGGCTCGCCCGTCCCTCGTTCCGCATCGACACGCCCTGGGGGAGTGCCGACGTCCGTCTTGCGGTGAGCGGCGAGCACATGGCGTCGAACGCAGCAGCTGCGCTGGCGGTCGCCGGGTCGGTCGGGGTCGACATCGACGCCGCCGCGGCAGCACTCGCCGACGCCGAGATGTCCGCGATGCGGATGCAGCTCGTCGAGTTGGCGACCGGTGCGCTCGTCATCAACGACGCGTACAACGCCAACCCCACGTCGATGGTGGCCGCCCTCGACGCGCTCGCCGCGGTCGACGCCGATCGTCGGCTGGCCGTCGTCGGGCCGATGGCGGAGATCGACGACCCGGCCGAGGGTCACGCCCGGGTCGCGGCGCATGCGGACGACGTCGGCGGCATCGAACTCGTCCCCGTCGGCACCGATCTGTACGGTCGGCCGCCGGTCGAGGCGGTGTTCGACGATCCGATGGGCGTGCTCGGGGGAGCGCCGTCGGTCGGCGCACGCACCGCGATCCTCGTGAAGGCGAGCCGCTCGGCGGGTCTGGAACGGATCGTCCAGCGGCTGGTCGATCAGGCGATCGACGTCGCCTCCGAACAAACTTGACCACTTTGGTCGGGTTTTGCGTAGGGTGTCCCCGTGGAAACCCGACTCGACAGGTCAGGAATCGACCGGATCAACGTCTGCATCGCGACCGACGCCGCTCGCGAGGCGATCCGGTGGGCGCACGTGACGTTCGGCGACCGGATGGTGGTCCTGTCGTCGATGCAGGAGACGACCCTCGTCGAGCTGGCCATGCGGGTCGACCGGTCGATCCCGATCGCGTTCCTCGACAACGGTCACCACTTCGCCGAGACGCTCGACACCGTCCGGCGTGTCGAGCAGCGGTACGGCATCGAGGTCGAGCGGGTCGGACCGCTGTCGCCGGTGCGTCACGACCTCCGGTCGGGCGAATGCTGCGATCTCAAGCCCGCACTCCTCGAGACGGCACTCGCCGATCGGGACGCGTGGTTGAGCGGCATCCGCCGCTCACAGACGGCCCATCGCAGCGCAGCGCCGATCGTGGAGCGCGACCGTCGCGGCAAGGTGAAGGTCAACCCGATCGTGCAGTGGAACGACGACGAGCACCGACGGTTCGTCGCCGAGTACGAGGTGATCCGCAACCCCCTCCTCGATCAGGACTACACCTCGATCGGCTGCCGGACGTGCACGGAACGGCCATCAGACATCGTGAACCTCAGGTCGGGCCGGTGGGTGGATTCGGACCGGGAGGAGTGCGGTCTGCATCTGTGACGAGACGGTCAGATCTGGCGGCTGGCGTTGACGGGCGGGGTCCGCGGTTCGCCGCCTTCGGCCTCGGGGAGGAACCAGTCGTCGGGTCGATTCCGCAGGTCGAGCCACCGGGAGAGGAACAGTGCCCACGCCGCACCGAACAGCAACACCGGCCGGGCACCGATCGCTTCGATGATCGGTCCGCCGATCAGGTTGCCGATCGGCACCGTCCCGCCGAACACCATGAACCACAGCGGCATGACCGACGCCCGCTCGTCGTCTCGGGTGTTCAGCTGCAGCGACGTCGTGATCGCCGTCGCCGTCATGAAGTAGAAGAACCCGAGCACGAACCCCACGAAGAACGGCGTGACCTGGTCGCGTAACTGGGAGAAGACGGCGAGAGCGACTGCGAAGCCGACGAACCCGCGGACGATCAACACCCGACGATGGAAGCGGGACAGGAACGTGCCGACCGAGATCGCGCCGAAGAAGGCGCCGAACCCCCACGTGGCGTACAGCCACCGGTAAGTCGGTGAGTCGGCGTCGATGTCGAAGTTGAGTTCTGCGACCGACGGGAACAAGCCGATGTAGACGAGGCTGATCAGCGAAAACGAGCACATGCCGAGCAGCAAGCGGCTCAGGACGGGTCGACCGCGAGCGATCGAGATCCCCACACCGAGTCGGGCGAGTCCCTTCACCGTCGACACGAGCTTCACGTCGGGCATCGTCACGATGAGCAGCGCGACGATGAAGAACAGGTAGGTCCCGGCGTTGACCACGAAGATCTGTGCCATCGAGAGCCCCAGCACACCGAGCAGTGCTGCCGTGACCGGGCCCATCACCCGGCTGCCGTTGATCATCGCCGAGTTGAGCGAGATCGCTCCAGCGAGGTCCTGGCGGTGGACGAGGAGCGGCATCGACGACTGGAACGCGGGCGCGTTGAGGGCGTTGGCGATGCCGATGCCGAGCTGGGCGAGCAGGATCAGCGCCACCGACGAGTCCACAGCCACGAGCGCTGCGGTGACGAGCGTGAGCACCACCGAGATCGCCTGCATGGCGATCATCAGCTTCTGCTTCGACACCTTGTCGGCGAGCACCCCCGCCGGGATCGACAGGAGGAGCAGCGGTCCGAGTTGGGCGAAGATCGACACGCCGACGAGCGACGGCCGACCGGTGCGGTCCTGGATGTACGCCGGCAGCAGGACGTTCTGCATCCACGTGCCGACCTGCGACAGCGACAGTCCGATGAAGACGATCCGGAACGCGCGGTACGACAGCGCGGCGCGTGCCGTGCCCGGCTCGTGGCCGTGATCGGGGGGCTCGACGGGAGTCGTCGGTTCGGCCGTCGTCACCGGAACTGGCGGAAGTACGTGCGGACTTCGTCGACGAACACGTCGGGCACCTCGAACGCAGCGAAGTGGCCGCCCTTCTCGTACTCGGCCCAGTGGCAGAGGCCGGGGTACATCGGCTCGACCCAGCCCTTCACGGGAGGCACGACCTCCTTCGGGAACGAGGCGAAGCCGACCGGCACCGTGACCTCGACCTCCTCGCGCTCGTTGAAGCTCTCCCAGTAGATCCGCGCGCTCGACGCCCCCGCCCCGGTCGCCCAGTAGAGCATCACGTTGTCGAGCAGCTCGTCCATCGAGAGCACGTTGAGCGGATCGCCATCACAGTCGGTCCACGCCCAGAACTTCTCGAGCACCCACGCGGCCTGACCGGCCGGCGAGTCGACCAGCCCGTAGCCGACGGTCTGGGGGCGGGTCGACTGCTGCTTCGAGTACCCCGAGTCCCACTGCTGGTAGTACATCGCCGCCTGGAGGGCCCGCTGCTCCTCGGGCGACGGATCGTCGAGTGACCCGGGCCGTGCGCTCATCGCCAGCGTCATGTGGATCGCGGCGCAGTGGTCGGGGTCGCGTCCGCCGATCTGGTGGGTGATCGCCGAGCCCCAGTCGCCGCCCTGCGCGACGTACCGGTCGTAGCCCAGCCGGGCCATCACCTCGGCGAACGCCTCGGCGATCCGCTCGACCCCCCATCCGGTCTGGGTCGGCTTGCCCGAGAACCCGAACCCCGGGAGCGATGGAGCGACGACGTGGAAGGCGTCGGACGCGTCGCCGCCGAACTTCGTGGGATCGGTGAGCGGTTCGATCACCTTGTGGAACTCGACGATCGATCCGGGCCAGCCGTGGCTGAGCAGCAGCGGCATCGCGTCGTCGTGCGGTGAGCGCTGGTGGACGAAGTGGACGTCGAGTCCGGTGAGGCCGCCGACGCCGATCTCGGTGACGAACTGATCGAACCGGTTGAGCGCCGACTCGCGGGCCCGCCAGTCGTAGCCGTTCGCCCAGTGGTCGCAGATGGTGCGCGCCCAGTCGAGCGGCGTGCCCTGCGTCCAGTCGTCGACCGGCTGGGCTTCGGGCCACCGCGTGTTCGCCAGCCGGGCCCGTAGATCGTCGAGCACCGCGTCGGGCACCTCGATCGTGAACGGACGGATCGGCGGCGCGTCACTCATGCGGTCGACCCTAGGTGCGTCCCGACCGCCCGTGCAGATCGGACACCGTGGGCCGATCGTCGTCGTCGGCCTGGGCGCCCGGCATGTTGAACCACGAGTCGATGAACGTCCCCGGAGTGTGAACCTCGGGTCGGTTCAGATCGAGCGGCGGAGTGTCGTCGCCTCCCGAGCGCCGTCGTCGGAACCACCTCATCGCCAGCGGAACGTACATCCGATGTATCACGCGGGTCTCGGCGCGCTCTCGATCACACCCGAGTTCCACCGCACGAAGAGAGACCACCATGGCCACCAGCAAGAAGTCGTCCGCCGCGAAGAAGAAGGCCACCTCGACGAGATCGGCGTCGACGGCCACGAGTACCACCGACCAGGGGGAGACCGACGGCCGTCGGTTCCCCCGTCGGATCTACGCCAACGTGTCGCCTCGATCGTTGGGTCCGTCGTCGATGTTCGAGCCCGACCTGCTCGCCGATTCGGCGAACGTCGGCAGCTTCGCGTCGGATCCCGCCGACGTCGAGCGGGCCGTCAATCTGCTGCGCGACGCGGGGTTCGACGTCCTGGGCGCGAACCAGTACCTGATCAACATCTGCGGATCGAAGACGACCTACGAGCGTGCGTTCGGCACCGAGCTGGCGATGGTCGAGCGTCCGGTGATCCGCAACGGCACCGAGACGTCCGGCACGCACATCGACAGCCTGAACTCCGACGTCGACGGGCTCATCCCCGTCGACGGCACGCGATTCGAGGACGTCGTCGAGGGTGTCGCCATCGAGGAGCCGTACTACCTCGACTCGCCCACGCCCTTCCCTCCGCCTGTCGACTACTTCCATCTGAGCGTGCCGGGCGACGTGGCGGTCGCCGTCAACGCGGAGAAGCCGCATCGCTCGGGCGTCACGGGCAAGGACGTCGACATCGTGATGGTCGACTCCGGCATGGCTCCGCACCCGTTCTTCTCCGATCGCGGCTACCGGGTCGAGCCGACCGTGCTCGGACCCGGGACCAGCGATCCGACCGAGGACGAGATCGGTCACGGCACGGGCGAGGCGGCGAACATCTTCGCCGTCGCCCCGGACGTGCGGCTCACGCCTCTGAAGATCGCCTCGGCCTCGGGGGCGCTGGTCAACACGACCGCGGCGATCAACCTGGCCGCGTCGCTCGAGCCCGACATCATCACCAACAGCTGGGGCAGCAACCGGCGGTTCGGTCCCCTCAGCGCGAGTGCCCAGGCGCTCGCCACAGCCGTGGCGGCGGCGGTCGCCGACGGCATCACCGTCGTGTTCTCGGCCGGCAACGGCTCGTGGGGATTCCCCGGCCAGCACCCCGACGTGATCTCGGCGGGCGGCGTCCACATGCTGCAGGACGGGTCGATGGAGGCGTCCGACTACGCCAGCGGGTTCGAGTCGAACATCTATCCCGGGCGGAAGGTGCCCGACGTGTCCGGACTCGTGGGTATGAAGCCGAAGGCCGCCTACATCATGCTGCCGCTGCAGGAGGGCGCGTCGATCGACGTCGGGAACGCCGGTGGTTCTCATCCGAACGGCGACGAGACCCAGCCGGACGACGGATGGGCCGCGTTCAGCGGGACCTCGGCAGCAGCTCCTCAGATCGCCGGCGTGTGCGCGCTGATCCGGCAGGTCTGCGCCCGGTTCGGCCCGGACGCGATCCGGAACATCCTGATGACCTCCGCGCGAGACGTCGTCGACGGAACGGGTGCTCTCGGCAACGACGCCGGTCCCGGGCACGACCTCGCGACCGGCGCGGGCCTCGTCGACGCACACCGTGCGGTCCTCATCACGAAGCTGCGCTGTCTCGTGCTCCCGGTCTGGCCGGTCTGGCCGATCAGGGTCGTCGATCCCGGTGTCGTCGTTCCGACACCACCTGTTCCGCCCGTTCCGCCGGTTCCTCCGGTCGGACCGGTGCCGCCCGTCGTGCCGGTGCCGCCCGTGGTCCC
>JBCCTP010000147.1:0-9904 GCA_039198505.1 Actinomycetota bacterium
CGAAGTACGTGCTGCGACGCGTCGTCGCCGGCGTCGGGACCGCCGGGGTGGCCGCCGGCGGGTTCGTCGCGGGGACCCGTTACGGACGGCGCCGGACCAGCATGGTCCGCACCCTCGTCCGCCGCTGACCGTTACCTCCCGGGTCTGACCCGGGACGTCACACTCACCCTCGCGGGAGGAGGGCGAGCTGGCGGGACTGGGCGACGAGGTTCCCGTCGACGTCGAAGATCTCACCGTCCTCCTCGGTGAGACCCGACTGCACGAACTGCGACCGGAACCCGCATCGCAGGGGGCCCGGCGCCGGGACGCCACGGATGTGCACCGTCAGCTCGACCGTCGGCACCCACGCGGCAGGAAGGTCGGTGTTGAAGATCGACGGCGGCATCACGTCGGTCGCGAGCAACAGGCCGATCTCGTCGATCGGCTCGCCGTCGAGCAGGTCGAACCACCCTCGGACCTCGGGGCGACCGGTCGGCTCGCCGATGGAGAAGCCGACATCGTCGGGATGCAGACGGACCGCCAGGTTGGTCATCAGCGTCGGGGACTCGGCCGTGTTCGGCCTCTCGGCACACGCGTCGTACGGCGGCAGGTCGAGGGGGTTCAGGATCGTGTGGAGGAAACGGTCGTCGTCCGGATCGGCCGGACCGAACGTCCCGAGCAGCTGGAGCACCCGGCCGTGGTCCATGTCGAGGTTGGCCGTGAGCGTGGCGAATCGACGTCCACGACGGACGATGCGCACGTCGATCGTGCACGGTCCGGCGGGGGCCGGGCGCAGGTAGTGCGCGGTCAGAGTGAGAGGCGGCCGGCCGACCGCCTCCGACATCGCGCGTCCGGCGATGGCGAGGAGATACCCGCCGTTCGCGTTCCCACCGATGTCCCAGCCGTCGTGCACCTCGCCGCGGTACGACGAGACGTCGCCGTCGTCGGACACGTCGACCCGTTCGACCCTCGTCGCCCGTCCGAACCTGCCCTCGACCATGTCCCGAACGTAGAGCGACAGTGTGTGCCTGACCCACACTGTCGTCGAATCGTTCTGCGGTGTGCGACGGCTCACCCCGTAGCGTGAGCCGGGTGAGCGACGAGACCTGCTACGTCACGACGCCGATCTACTACGTCAACGCGGAGCCCCACCTGGGTCACGCCTACACGACCATCGTCGGCGACGCGATCACCCGCTGGAACCGTCTCAGCGGCCGCGCCACGAAGTACCTCACCGGCACCGACGAACACGGCCTCAAGATCCAGCAGACCGCCGAGGCCGCAGGCACGACCCCCCAGGAGTTCGTCGACTCGGTCGCACCCAAGTTCGCCGACGCCTGGAAGCGCCTCGGCATCGCCAACGACGACTTCATCCGCACGACCGAACCGCGTCACAAGGACGCCGTCCGCGAGCTGCTCCAGCGGTGCTACGACGCCGGCGACATCGAACTCGACACGTTCGCCGGCAAGTACTGCGTGGCCTGCGAGGAGTACTACGGCGACGACGAACTCGTCGACGAGAACGGCGTGTTCGGCGCCGGCGACCTCTGCCCCATCCACGGCACCCCGGCGCTCTACTACGAGGAGGAGAACTACTTCTTCCGCCTCAGCCGTTTCGAGGACCGACTCCTCGACTGGTACGCCAAGCATCCCACCGCCATGAC
Source organism: Actinomycetota bacterium (assembly GCA_039198505.1). Classification (GTDB taxonomy): domain Bacteria; phylum Actinomycetota; class Acidimicrobiia; order Acidimicrobiales; family Ilumatobacteraceae; genus Ilumatobacter_A. The sequence goes on from JBCCTP010000147.1 coordinate 1,644, forward strand.
TCCGGAACACCGGGGCAACGAGGCGCTCGGTCTCATCCGCGGCGGGCTCCGCGACTTCTCGATCAGCCGCACCTCGCTCGACTGGGGCATCCCCCTCCCGTGGGACCCCGACCACGTCACCTACGTCTGGTTCGACGCGCTCACCAACTACCTCGCCGCCGTCGGCTTCGGCAGCGACGACGGCACCGGCGTCGACGGTCAGCCGTGGACCGACTGGTGGCCGGGCACACACCTCATCGGCAAGGACATCGTCCGTCAGCACTGCGTGTACTGGCCGGCGATGCTGATGTCGGCCGGCATCGATCCGCCGGCGCGGTGGGCGATCGGCGGCTGGCTGCTCGTCGGCGGCGAGAAGATGTCGAAGTCGTCGGGCAATGCCGTCAACCCGCTCGAACTCATCGACGACATCGGTCTCGACGGGTTCCGCTACTACGTGCTCGCCGAGACCCCGTACGGGTCCGACGGCGACTTCACGTATGAAGGTCTGGTCGCCCGGTACAACTCCGACCTCGCCAACAACCTCGGCAACCTGGCGGCCCGCGTCGCCACGGTGGTCGGGAAGAAGTGCGGCGGCGTCGGTCCCGCGCCGGCACCCGACTCGCCTCTCGCCGAAGCCGCCGCCAAGGCGGTCACCGACGCCACTGCAGCCTGGGCCGACTTCCAGCCGAGTCGCGCCCTCGACGCCACCTGGCACCTCATCCGCGCCACCAACGCGTACCTCGAGGCGAACGAGCCGTGGAAGGCTGATCCGGGCGAGGCCGTCGACCGGGTGATGGGCGATGCGCTCGAGGCACTGCGGATCGTGTCGATCCTCGTCTCGCCGGCCGTCCCCACGACGGCCCAGACGATCTGGGAGCGCATCGGCATGGCGGGCGACGTTCTCGACCAGCGCGTCCCCGATGCCGTCACCTGGGGCGGCTACGCCGGTGGCGTCGATGTCGTCAAGGGCGATCCGCTCTTCCCCCGCATCAAGGTCGACGCGTGACCGAACCGTCCCCTCAGACGGGACGACAGACGGCGTCCGACACCGTCTGTCCGGTCATCGATTCGCACTGTCACGTGCACGACGAGTCGATCCCCGGAGGCGCCGACGGCGCGGTCGAGCTGGCTCGGGCGGCCGGCGTCGCAGCCATGGTGACGGTCGGCTGCGACCGCGCGACCACGCTCGCCGCCATCGCGGTCGCCGAGCGCCACGACGACGTGTTCGCCACCGTCGGGCTCCATCCGCACGATGCCGTGAAGGGCACCGACACGGTGGCCGACCTCGTCACCGACGCCGAAGGAGCGATCCCCGACACCGTCGTGGCCGTGGGCGAGGCCGGGCTCGACTACTACTACGACCACTCGCCTCGCGACGTCCAGCGCCGCGTCTTCGCCGAACAGATCGCACTCGCGCATCAACACCACCTCCCTCTGGTGATCCACTCCCGCGACGCCTGGGACGACACGTTCGACGTCCTCGACGCCGAGGGCGTGCCCGACCGCACGATCTTCCACTGCTTCACGGGCGGCCCGACCGAAGCTCGCGGTGGCCTCGACCGCGGGATCTTCCTGTCGTTCTCGGGCATCGTGACCTTTCGGTCGGCGACCGACATCCAGCAGGCCGCGCTCGACTGCCCCGCCGAGCGACTCCTGATCGAGACCGACAGCCCCTACCTCGCTCCGGTCCCGCACCGGGGCAAGCCCAACCGGCCGGCGTGGGTCACCGACGTCGCTCGATTCGTGGCCGACCTGCGCGACGAGACGCTCGACGAGTTCTCCGCCGCCTCGGTCGAGGCCACCCGCGACGCGTTCGCCGGTCGCCTCGGTCCGGCCCTCTGAACGCACCCGGAACACCGCGTTCATCCGCCCACCCGGAGCGGTCGGAGCGGGGTGACCGACGACCGTGCGCCACCATCCCGGCGCCTGACCTCGATACGCTTGATCAGCCGATTCCGGCCGTTCCATGAGACTCGATCCCACCCGACTCGCTCTCGCGATCATCATCACGCTGGTCGCCTTTCCGACCGTGTGGTGGCTGTCCCGGAGCGACGACAACGCGCAGACCGAGGCGGTCGACAGCACCGTCGCCCCCACGGTCGACGCAGCGACCGACGACGGGGTGATGAACCCGATCGACGGCGCCTCGGCCGGCAACGTGATGAACCCGGTCGACGCACCGCCTCCGGCGCCGACCACGACCGAACGTCCGGGCTCGAACCTCCCGCCGGTCGAGCGCCCTGCGGGCGATCCGTCGTTCATGGACGGACCCGGCCTCCCACAGGTCGACGACGTCTCCGAGATCGCCGTCCCGGCGCGCCCCGAGGTGGCACCGGTCCGCGCCGATGCGTCGTTCAGCGGGTCGATCAGCGGCGACCGGGTCTGCCTCGTCCGCGACTTCCGGATCGGCACCACCCTCGCCGTCACCAACCTCGACAACGGCCGCAGCATCACCTGCGTCGCCGCGCTCGCACCGCGCGGCCAGGAGGAGGAGATCGTCCTCCACACGGCCAGCTTCGAGCGTCTGGCCGATCTGACCGAGGCGCCGATCCCCGTCGAGATCCAGTCCTGATCGTCCGGATCGAGACCGGTCGATGACCCACTCCCGACCGACGCTGAGCGCGCTGCTCGACGATCACGGCCTCGCCCCCCGGCGCGACCTCGGCCAGAACTTCGTGGTCGACCCCAACACGGTCCGCCGCATCGCCGAGCTCTCCGGGGTCGGTGCGGGAGATCGGGTGGTCGAGATCGGTGCAGGTCTCGGATCGCTCACGCTCGCACTGGCCGAGACGGGAGCTGACGTCGTCGCGGTCGAGGTCGACACGGGGGTGGCGGCGGCGCTGCGCGACGTCACGTCGGAGCTCTCCTCGGTGACGGTGATCGAGTCGGATGCGACCACGCTCGACTGGGTCGACCGACTCGACGGCGACGGATGGGTGCTGGTCGCGAACCTGCCCTACAACGTCGCGACGCCCCTCGTGTGCGATGTGCTCGACGAGGTCCCGTCGGTCGAGCGGCTCCTCGTGATGGTGCAGCGCGAGGTCGCCGAGCGGTTCGCCGCCGGACCGGGATCGAAGGCGTACGGCGCGGTCAGCGTCAAGGTCGCGTTCCACGGCGCGGCGCGCATCGTCGGACACGTGCCCGCCTCGGTGTTCCTCCCCCGGCCGAATGTGGAGTCGGCCCTCGTCGAGATCACCCGCTCGGCACCTCCCGACGTCGACGCCGACCAGCTGTTCTCGCTCGTGCGACGCGGGTTCGGACAGCGACGCAAGATGCTCCGGAGGTCACTCGCCGACGTGGTCGGTGCCGAGGTCTTCACCGCTGCCGACGTGGAGCCCACGAGGCGACCCGAGGAGCTCGACCTCGACGACTGGGTGCGCCTGGCCGTCGCCGCCGGGGAACCGACGTGACCGTCGAGATCGTCCGAGCACACGCCAAGCTCACCTGGAGTCTGCGCATGACCGGCGTGCGCCACGACGGGTTCCACCTGATCGACGCCGAGATGGTGGCGCTCGACCTCCACGACCTGATGCACATCACGGCCACGCCCGGAACGCCGTCCCGGTTGGACGTGATCGGGCCGTTCGCCGACGGAGTGCCGACCGACGAGTCGAACCTCGTGCTCCGGGCACTCGACCACGTGGGGGTCGACGCCGCCGTCGTGCTCGACAAGCGGATCCCTCACGGCGGCGGACTCGGAGGAGGATCCACCGACGCGGCTGCGGCGCTGCGGTGGGCCGGTGCAGGGACCGACCCCGACGCACTGGCCGGCATGGCTCGCATCGGGGCCGACATCCCGATCTGTGTGGTCGGTGGACGGGCCCGGGTGCGCGGCATCGGCGAGATCGTCGAGCCCCTTGCGTTCGTCGATCGCTGGGTGACGCTCGTGATCCCGCCGCTGTCGGTCAGCACGCCCGCCGCATATCGAGCGTGGGACGAGCTCGGAGGACCCACCGGCGACGCCGTCGACGGACCGAACGACCTCGAGCCGGCCGCCATCGCCGTCGAACCACGGCTCGCCGAGTGGCGCGACGCGATCCGGGAGCGGGCCGGGACGCGACCGGTGCTCGCCGGAAGTGGTGCCACCTGGTTCGTCGAGGGCCGACGCGAAAAAGCCCTCGCCGACTTGGTCGACGAGGGCGCACTCGTCGTGGAGACGAGAACGATTCGAGCACCCGAACCGTCGCACGGCTGATCGCCGAGGACGGTCTCGGATGGAGCCGCTACTTGCGGCGCTGGTGCCGCGTCCGGCGCAGCATCTTCTTGTGCTTCTTCTTGCGCATGCGCTTGCGGCGCTTCTTGATGAGCGATCCCATGGCGACCCGACGCTATCGCCCGTGTCCGGGCGCCCCCACCCCGAGTAGCGTGACCGTTCGAGCGGTGCCCGCGGGCGCCGCGATCCCGGGTCGTCTAATGGTAGGACAGCGGTTTTTGGTGCCGCCTGTAGGGGTTCGAATCCTCTCCCGGGAGCTGGTGGCGGACACATCGACAGCCGGATCGTCTCATGCCACGACAGCGGTTTTTGGTGCCGGCTGTAGGGGTTCGAATCCTCTCCCGGGAGCTGCCTTGCCGATCTGCGTTCCGGGTCACGCAGACCCTTTCCGGCAACGTCGTTCATGCTCGTCGTGTCACTAGTGTGAGGGTCCGATGAGCGTCTCGGCGATCGTTCTGGCGGCGGGTGAAGGAACGAGGATGCGGTCCAGTCGACCGAAGCCGCTCCATCTCATCTGCGGACGGGCGATGGTGCTGCACGTCATCCACGCGCTCGAGAAATTGCAACCCGATCGAACCGCCGTCGTCGTCGGGCACGGCGCCGAGCAGGTCACCAAGAAGGTCCAGGAGCTCGCGCCGGCCTGGTCGAACGTCGTCTTCGTCGAGCAGACCGAGCAGAACGGCACCGGTGAAGCCGCGTCGATCGGCATGACCGCCTTCCCCGGCGACGACTACGACGAGGAGTCCACCATCGTCGTCCTGCCCGGTGACACTCCGCTGCTCCGCGCCGACACGCTCGACGAACTGGTCGTCACCCACACGGCCAACGGCAACGCGGCCACGCTGCTCACGTCCGTCATGGACGATCCGACCGGGTACGGACGCGTCATCCGGAAGCGCGACGGACAGGTGAGTCGCATCGTCGAGCAACGCGACGCGTCCCCCGACGAACTCGACGTCCGCGAGGTGTCGACGTCGATCTACGCCTTCCGACGCGATCTCCTCGGTCCGGCCCTGCGCACGCTCACGACCGACAACGCGCAGGGCGAGTACTACCTCACCGACGTCGTGTCGGTGCTCGCGTCGATGGGCCACCGAGTCGGCTGCGTACAGGCGCCCGCACCCGAGACGCAGGGCGTCAACGATCGCTGGCAACTGGCACTCGCCGAACGCGAGCTCCGGGCGCGCACCAACCGACGTTGGCTGCTCAACGGTGTCACGATGCTCGACCCACGTCAGACGTTCATCGACGTCACGGTCACCATCGGTCGCGACGTCACCCTCTACCCGGGCACGATGCTGCAGGGGTCCACGGCGGTCGGCGACCGCTGCGAGATCGGTCCCGACGCCCAACTCGTCGACTGCGCCGTCGGGAGCGACAGCGCCGTCACCCACACCGTCGGCCACGACGCCGAGATCGGCACCGGCGCCACGGTCGGCCCGTACGCACACCTGGCGCCCGGCTCGTCCGTCGCTGACGGCCGGTCGACCGGCCCCTTCTACACTTCGGAGTCCTGAGCGTGAACGGAGCTGGACCGGCGATGGAAAAGGTCACGACCAAGCGGCTCGCCCTCTACACGGGGCGCACCCATCCCGAGCTGGCCCATGAAGTTGCGGCCCATCTCAACATCGGACTCGGCAGCGACAACCTCGTCGAGTTCGCCAACGGCGAGGTGAGGTGCAGCTTCGGCGAGTCGGTCCGCGGCACCGACGTGTTCGTGATGCAGACCCACTACGGCGTCGACGAGCGGTCGGTCAACGACTCCATCATGGAGCACCTCATCATGATCGACGCCGCCTCGCGGGCGTCGGCGAAGCGGATCACGGCGGTCTGCCCGTTCTACGGATACGCCCGACAAGACCGCAAGGCGGCCGGCCGCGAGCCGATCACGGCGAAGCTCATCGCCGACATGTTCAAGGCGGCCGGCGCGAAACGGATGATCTCGATCGATCTCCACTCGGGCCAGATCCAGGGATTCTTCGACGGCCCGGTCGACCATCTCACGGCCATGCCGGTGCTCGAGCAGTACGTGCGCGATCACGCGATCGAGCCGGTGATCGTGTCGCCCGACGCCGGACGCATCAAGGTCGCCGAGCGCATGGCACAGCACCTCAACGACTGCGGTGCCGACCTCGCGTTCATCTACAAGCGACGTCCGAAGGGCACCACCAACGTCGCCGAGGCCTCCGAGGTGATGGGCGACGTCGCCGGGCGCACCTGCGTGCTCACCGACGACATGATCGACACCGCGGGCACCATCGTCGCCGCCGCCGAGCTCCTGGTGAAGCGGGGAGCCAAAGAGGTGTGGGCCATGGCCACGCACGGCCTCCTGTCCGGGCCTGCGGTCGACCGGCTGAAGAACGCGCCGCTCGAACGGATCGTGCTCACCAACTCGCTTCCCCTGCCGCCCGAGAAGCAGTTGCCCAACATCGAGGTGCTGTCGATCGCGCCGCTCATCGCCGAGGCCCTCGGAGCCGTTTTCGACGACACGAGCGTCAGCGACATCTTCGACGGCGAGAACCTCGCCTGAGCTCGCAGCCGTCCGAACGCATCCCGACGGGCCGCCGATAGCGTGATGCGCCGCCGTCCCAGAGACGGCGAGTCCGTGTCCGGGCGTGTCCGTCCGGCTTCGTTGCGATCGACCAGGAACTCCGACCCATGACCGAGACCGTTCTCCACGCCGAGTCGGGCCGCGCGACCGGCTCCGCCGCCGCCCGCCGTCTGCGCACCGACGACAAGATCCCGGCCGTCGTCTACGGCCTCGGCATCGACCCCGTGTCCATCGCCATCTCGCGCCGCGATCTCCGTCTCGCCGTCTCCGGCGAGGCCGGCATGAACACCATCCTCGATCTCACGGTCGACGGCACCGTCTACCCGTCGCTCATCAAGGACGTGCAGCGGCACCCGGTCCGCCAGAACATCACCCACGTCGACTTCATCCAGGTCAACCTCGATGCGGCGATCGTCGTGTCGGTGCCCATCCGCACCGAGGGCGAGTCGAAGGCCGTGCAGTCCGGCAACGGTCTGATCGAGCTCGCCATGACCGAACTCGAGGTGTCGACCACGCCGCGCAACATCCCGTCCGAGATCGTCGTCGACGTCACCGAGATGGACATGGACTCGACCATCCGCGTCGAAGACCTCGCCATCCCGGCTGGTGTCGAGCCGACCGTCGAGGCCGACCGCGCCGTCGTCACGGTCATGACCATGGCCACGCCGGTGCTCGACGCCGAGGAGGCCGCTGCCGAGGCTGCTGCCGCCGAGGGCGAGGACGGTGACGCCGGAGACGGTGACGCCGCCGAGGGCGGCGACTCCGGCGACGAGTGAGCCTGTTCGGGCGCTCCGGCAAGGGAACGCCCTTCGACTGGCTGGTCGTCGGTCTCGGCAATCCGGGACCCAAGTACGAGCGAACGCGCCACAACGTCGGCGAAGAGGCCGTGAGACTGCTCGCCGAGCGACGGGGAACCTCGCTGAGGTCGGGTCGAGACGATGCGCTCAGCGCCGAGACCCGGTTCCCGGGTCCCGATGGTGATGACGAGCGGGTCGTCCTCGCGTTCCCGATCACGTTCATGAACGAGTCGGGCCGGTCGGTCCAGTCGATCGTTCGTCGATATCGCATCACCGAGCCGGAGCGGATCATCGTCGTGCAGGACGAGCTCGACCTCCCACCCGGCGCGCTGAAGGTGAAGGCCGGCGGGGGGCTCGCCGGCCACAACGGACTCCGGTCGATCACGTCGCACCTCGGCACCCAGGACTACCTCCGGGTGCGGATCGGCGTCGGCAAGCCCGACACGAAACACGTCGGCAAGGTCCACGTGCTCGCTCCGTTCCCGAAGCGGCAGCGGGAGATCGTCGACGTGGCGATCGCCGACGCCGCCGATGCCGTCGAGATGATCGTCGCCGACGGCGTCGAGGCGGCGATGCAGCGCTACAACGCACCTCGCTGACACCCGACGACAGTGTGGGTCAGGCACACCTCGGGGAGCACAAGCCCGAGAGCCCCTTCGAACGGCCCGAGCATCGATCCGCCCGCGACATCGATGTCAAAACCGTCACCGCTCGGCGCGAG
>JBCCTP010000148.1:0-9895 GCA_039198505.1 Actinomycetota bacterium
AACGGAGGCGCCCAAAGGTTCCCTCAGACTGGTTGGCAATCAGTCGTCGAGTGCAATGACACAAGGGAGCTTGACTGCGAGACCTACAAGTCAAGCAGGTACGAAAGTAGGGCATAGTGACCCGGCCATCACGTGTGGAAGTGTGGTCGCTCAACGGATAAAAGGTACTCCGGGGATAACAGGCTAATCTTTCCCAAGAGTCCATATCGACGGAAAGGTTTGGCACCTCGATGTCGGCTCATCGCATCCTGGGGCTGAAGCAGGTCCCAAGGGTTGGGCTGTTCGCCCATTAAAGCGGTACGCGAGCTGGGTTCAGAACGTCGTGAGACAGTTCGGTCCCTATCCTCCGCAACCGAAGGAACATTGACACCGGCTGTCCTTAGTACGAGAGGACCGGGACGGACGGAGCTCTGGTGTGTCTGTTGTCGTGCCAACGGCATCGCAGATTTGCTACCTCCGGAAGGGATAACCGCTGAAAGCATCTAAGTGGGAAACCCGGGTGAAGATGAGTGTTCCCATGCGGTTAACGCAGTAAGGCCCGTGACGAGACCATCACGTTGATAGGCCGGAGGTGTAAGCACAGCAATGTGCTCAGCCGACCGGTACTAATCGGCCGAGGGCTTGGTATGAACAACGCTCGTGCTTGCTCTGGAGTACTCAGGGAGACTTCCCTTGAGAACACAAGATTTGGGTGGCCATAGCGACAGGGTCACACCCGTTCCCATCCCGAACACGGAAGTTAAGCCTGTCAGCGCCGATGGTACTTGGGGGTCGACCCCCTGGGAGAGTAGGACGCCGCCCGATTTCGATCGAACGCCCGCCGGACACAGGTCCGGCGGGCGTTCTGCGTTTTCGGCTCGGGTGGTCCGTAGCCTCGGAGCAATGGCCGAAGAACGTCGTCGCTCGTCGGACTCCCGTCGTGGAGGACCGAAGCGAGACGGCGCGGACGGTCGCCGTTCATCGGGCTCTCGCTCGGGTGGCGCTCGATCGGGAACGCCACGCCGCAGCGGCAGCTCGGGCGGGCGAGGCGCGTCGGGTCGCTCGTCGGGCCGATCGTCTGGAGGGGCGTCGGGACGGTCGACGACCGGCCGCGGCGCTGATCGGCGAGACGGTGATCGCAACGACCGCCGCAGTGGTTCGGGGTCGACGTCCGGGCGTGGCCGACCGAACTCGGGACGGCGCAGCGGCCGCAACGGCAGGCGAGCCGAGGACGACCGGCGCAGTCCCGACGGTCGACGGCCGGCACCGGGCGGACGAGGTGGGTCTCGGCGACCGGGAGACGACTTCCGTCCGGCCTGGAAAGAGCAGCTCGATCGAGAACCTCGGACCGAAGCCGAGCGGCGTGCGGCCGAGGTCAACGCTCGGCGCAGCGGACCGCGGCGCCAGCTCGACGATGACACGCAGCGGCGCCGTGCGGCGGAGCGTTCCACCGAGCAGTGGATCGACGAGGGCTCGGTCCGTGAAGAAGCGGCTGCGGCAGCGGCGCGAGCGACGGCGGCACCACGTGTGCGTCGCGAGCCCAAGCCACTCGATCCCGAGATCTCCGAACAGCTGGTCGATTCACTCGGCCGCCAGCGCGGTCAGCGACTGTCGGAGCGCCTCGCGCAGGCGTCCGAAGCGCTCGACCGCGAGCGCTTCGACGAGGCGCGACGCCTCTCCGCCGCGGTCGTGAAGGAGGCGCCGGCGGTGGCCGCGGCACAGGAAGTCCTCGGCCTCTCGTCGTACCGACTCGGAAGGTACAAGCAGGCGGTCGCCGCTCTCCAGGAAGCGCAGTCGCTGCATCCCGACCCCGCTCTTCTCCCCGTCGTCGCCGACTCGTACCGGGCGCTTCGTCGGTGGTCGGCGGTCGAACGTGTCTGGGACGACATCAAGAGCGCCTCGCCGCCCCACGAGGTGATGGCAGAAGGAAGGATCGTGATGGCCGGCGCCATCGCCGATCAGGGCGACGTCCGCGGAGCGATCGACCTCCTCGAGTCCGCACAGAAGAAGCCCAAACGAGTTCGCGACCACCACCTTCGCGAGTGGTACGTCCTCGGCGACCTCTACGACCGCCTCGGCGACGCCATCACGGCGCGACGGTGGTTCCGCATGATCCAGGAACACGAGGCCGACTACGTCGACGTCGGCGATCGGCTTCGATCGCTCGGCCGCTGAGTACTCTCGCCCCGATGGGGAGCGCACATTTCCGCGCCGGCGTCGTCGCCGTCGTGCTCGACTCGCACGATCGGGTGATGGCGTTCGAGCGCACCGACCTCCCCGGCCAGTGGCAGCTGCCGCAGGGTGGCGTCGACGTGGGCGAGTCGGCGGTCGAGGCCGCGTGGCGTGAACTGCAGGAGGAGACCGGCCTCACCGGCGAGTCGGTGTCGTTGATCGCCGAGTACCCGGAGTGGACCGTCTACCAGTGGCCCGAGGGCGTGCGGAAGAATGGGCGGCTCGGGCAGGCGCAGCGATGGTTCACGTTCCGGGTCGACGACGACGCCGTGGTGCCGACGCCCGACGGAGTCGAGTTCGGCGATTGGCGGTGGGTCGACCGCGAGTGGCTGGCCGACAACGTGGTCGACTTCCGTCGGGCGTCGTATCGGCGTGTGCTGCTCGGTGACTGACCCGCTCGCTCGGGTCTCGACGATGGGCAGGTGACGGTGAGCGGCGACGATCTCTTCGCAGCGGCCGCGGAGGAGACACGACTCGAGCGGGCACCGCTGGCGGCGCGACTGCGGCCCCGGACGATCGACGAGGTGGTGGGCCAGGACCATCTGGTCGGTGCCGGCAAACCGCTGCGGACCCTCGTCGAGGCCGACCGGCTCACCTCGGCGTTGCTGTGGGGACCGCCCGGCACCGGCAAGACCACCCTGGCGCTGGCCGTGGCGGGCAGTACGGCACGGGCGTTCGAGCAACTGTCGGCCGTGACCGCCGGCGTGAAGGACGTGCGCGAGACGATCGAGCGAGCGCGTCAGCGACTGGGGGAGCGGGCGCAGGGCACGATCCTGTTCCTCGACGAGATCCACCGGTTCTCGAAGGCACAGCAGGACGCACTGCTCCCGGCGGTCGAGGACGGCACGCTCACCCTCATCGGGGCGACCACCGAGAACCCGTTCTTCGAGGTCAACGCACCGCTCCGCAGCCGCTCGACGCTGTTCCGACTCGAACCGCTCGACGAGGTCGCGATCCGCACGCTCGTCGAGCGAGGCCTCCAGGCCGAGGGCTGCCGGGCCGACACCGAGGCAGTCGACCTGCTGGTCGACCGAGCCGGGGGTGACGGTCGTCAGGTGCTGACGTCGCTCGAGGTGGCGTGTGCGCTGTCGGGGTACCGCCACGTGGGCCTCGACCACGTGGAGGCAGCTCTCGGCACGACGGCGCTGCGATACGGGCGCGACGACCACTACGACGTGATCAGCGCATTCATCAAGTCGATGCGCGGATCCGATCCGGACGCCGCCGTGTACTGGCTCGCGCGGATGCTCGAGGCGGGGGAGGACGCCCGATTCATCGCTCGACGCATCGTGATCTTCGCGAGCGAAGACGTCGGCCTTGCCGATTCCACGGCGCTGCAGGTGGCCGTCGCCGCAGCGCAGGCGGTCGAGCACGTCGGCCTCCCCGAAGCGCAACTCAACCTGGCTCACGCAGCGATCCACATGGCGCGGGCACCGAAGAGCAATCGCAGTGCCGTGGCCATCTGGACCGCACGGTCGGATGTTCGCGACGGAGCGATCGGCGAGGTGCCCGCGCATCTGCGCGACGGCCACTACCAGGGAGCGCAGTCGCTCGGCCACGCTGTGGGGTACCAGTATCCTCACGACCATGACGGAGCCCGGGTCGAGCAGCAGTACCTGCCCGACCGCCTCGTGGGACGCCGGTGGTACGAGCCGTCGGGTCGGGGAGACGAACTCCTCGACGGACCGAACCCTTCCGGCGGCGGTGATCGAGCTGACGAGGTCTGAGCGATGACCGCCGGCGACCTCGTCGTGGTGCTCTCGGCACTCCTGCTGACCATCGGCTTCGCCGCGCTCATCGTGGTCCTGCTGCGCGTCCTCGACGCCGTGCGCGATCTGCGAGTCGAGGTCGCCGATCTCCGCAACGAGACCCGTCCACTCATCGCCGAGCTGCGCGAGAGCACCGACGAGGCGCGTCAGGATCTGGAGCGATTCGACCGGGTGCTCGGTTCGGCCGAGGCGATCGGCGACGCCGTCGGCGAGCGGGTCACCAAGACGGCGTTCTCCAGTCCGGCGATCAAGGCGGCGGGGTTCGCTCGTGGTGCCAAGCGCACGTGGACGCGGCTGCGCGGGTCGAATGACGGTGTCGGGGAGTTGGCCGAGGTTCGTTCGGTCATCGACGTGGGTTCGCGCGGAGATCGAGGTGCCGGCGCCCGACAGGTCCGCCGGCGGGCGTGAGAGACAGCGGAGAGGAGCCACCGTGCTGAAGCGAGTGACCTGGTTCGTCGGCGGCGCGGTGGCCGGCGCCACCGGGGCGAACTACGCCAAGAAGAAGGTCAAGGAGAAGGCGTCGCAGGTGTCGCCGGCGGGCATCGCCAAGGGTGTCGTCGACAAGACCCGATCGACCGCCTCGTTCGTGGCCGAGGCCGTCCGCGAGGGCCGCAGTGTCGCCCGCCAGCACGAAGACGAGTTGAAGGCCAAGCGCGACGGACGCTTCACCACCCTCGATCAGCACGTCGCACCCGGGGACCAGGTCTACGTCGACGGCGTGCCGGTCGAGTCCGATCGCGTCGTGGTGATGCGGCCGAAGTGAGGGAGCGGAGATGAAGAACCGGGAGGCCGTCCTCGCCGATCTTCGTGCCCACCTGCGCCCCGACCAGGTGCGGTCGGGCGACAGTGAGCTCCGCCTGTACCGGCGCGACGCGTCCAACATGTCGAACGCTGCCGGACTGGTCGTGTTCGCCGAGTCGACCGACGACGTGGCAGCGGCCGTGCGCACAGCGGCACGCCACGGGGTTCCCTTCGTCGCCCGCGGGTCGGGCACGGGGCTGGCAGGCGGCGCCGTGCCGCCCGACGGCGCCATCGTCATCTCCACCTCGAAGATGAACCAGATCATCTCGGTCGATCCGGTCCAACGACAGGCCTGGGTCGAACCGGGGGTGCTCAACCTCGACCTGTCGAGGCAGGTGGCCCATCTGGGCGTGCACTTCGCCCCCGATCCGAGCAGCCAGCAGACGTGCTCGATCGGCGGCAACGTGGCCAACAACGCCGGCGGGCCGCACTGTCTCGCCGACGGTGTCACCAACGCGCACATCCTCGGTCTCGAGGTGGTGCTGCCCGATGGCGACGTCGTCGTGTTGGGCGGTGAGGAACCCGAGCCGCCCGGCCTCGACCTCCGGGGTGTGTTCGTCGGGTCCGAGGGGATGTTCGGCGTGGCCACGAAGGTGCTGGTGAAGTTGATGCAGAACCCTCCCGACGTCGCCACGATGCTGATGGAGTTCGACTCGGTGGCCGACGGGGCGCAGCTCGTGAGCGACATCATCGCCGCCGGCATCGTGCCCGCCGCGGTCGAGATGATGGACCGGCTGTGCCTCGTCGCGGTCGAGCAGTGGTTGCAGGCCGGACTGCCCACGCACGCCGCTGCGGCGCTGCTGATCGAGTGCGTCGGACCGCCGGGACAGGTCGCCGCCGAGGTCGCACGGATCCGTGAGCTCGCCGACGAGCGGAACGTCGCCGGGGTTCGGATCGCAGCCGACGACGCCGAGCGCGACGTGTTGTGGAAGGGGCGCAAGTCGGCGTTCGGCGCGGTCGCCCAGGTCAAGCCGAACTACTACCTCCACGACACCGTGGTGCCGCGGGCGAAGCTGGCCGAGGTCATCGAGAAGGTCTACGAGATCACGAACCGTCACGAGATCGACGTGATCAACGTGTTCCACGCAGGCGACGGGAACCTCCATCCGCTGCTCGTGTACGACGCACGTGAGGAGGGGATCTCCGAGCGCGTCCACGCAGCCGGACGGGAGATCGTGGCGTTCTCGGTCGCCGTGGGCGGGGTGCTGTCGGGGGAGCACGGCATCGGCCTCGAGAAGCGCGACCTGATGCCGCTGATGTTCTCCGAGATCGACCTCGCTGCGCAGGAGGCGTTGCGCACGGCCTTCGATCCACAGCTCATCGCCAACCCCAACAAGGTGCTGCCGAACCCGGCGACGTGCGGCGATCTGCACGCCGTCCCCGAGGGTGCATGGATCTGACGCTCGACGAGTTCGCGGCGTCGGTCGGATCCGACGGACCGGTCACCATCGCCGGGACGTCCACACGAGGTGGTGCGGTCGCCGGCGTCGAGGTCGTGTCCGCCCCGGCCGGGATCGTCCGCGTCGACGCCGCGGAGATGATCGTCGAGTGCGGCGCGGGAACCCCGGTCGACGACGTCCTCGGCGAGCTCGCCACCGTGGGCCAGACGGTGGCCGTCCCTGCCGGTGGCACCATCGGCGGAGCGCTCGCCGTCGGACGCAGCGACGTCACCCGACTCGGCCACGGCCCGATGCGCGACGTGCTCCTGCAGACGAACTACGTGTCGGCCGCAGGCAAGGTCACGAAGGCCGGCGGGCCCACCGTGAAGAACGTGAGCGGTTTCGACCTCTGTCGACTCATGGTCGGCTCGCACGGGACGCTCGGATTCCTCGGCGACGTGATCCTCCGCACGCGACCGATCCCGCCCGTCAGCCGCTGGTTCACCTCCGACCGTCCACCCGCCGAGCTGCTCGTCGAGCTGTTCCGACCGGTGTCGATCCTCTGGGACGGAACGACGTCGTGGGTTCGGCTCGACGGCGATCCCGGCGACGTCGACGAGGCGGTGGCCCGGGTCGGACTCGTCGGGTGCCTCGGGCCGCCGGAGTTTCCCGGTCCGTACCGCTGGTCGCTCCCGCCCGACGACCTCGAGGCGCGACTCGCTGAGTCGCAGGCGGGCACGTTCCTCGCCGAGATCGGAGTGGGCGTCGTCCGCCACTGCGAGCCGCCGCCGGCTCGTGCGGTCCCGGAGGCGATCCGGTCGCTGCACGAGCGGATCAAGACGAACTTCGATCCGACGGGTCGCCTCAATCCGGGTCGTTCTGCGCTCGTCGGCAGCGACGTCGGCAGCGACGTCGGCATGAGGGCGTGACCGAGCGGCCGTACGTCGACCGTCGAGTCGCCGACGAATCACGAGCGCGGGGTGCCGCAGAGGTCGCCGCCGATCGCTGGGGTCTCGGGTCGGTCGATCTCCTCCGTCATGGCATGAACGCGATCTTCCGGGTTGCCTCGCGACCCGGTGTCGAGACCGTCGTCCTGCGGGTCGCCGATCCGACGGCGCCCGCGGAGTGTTCGCTCGAGCTGGCCGACACGATGCTGACCCGCGGCGTCCCGGTGCTGCGACCGGCCCGTGATGACGTCGTCCGCCACGACGGTCTCTCGGTGACGGCGTGGGATCACGTCGAGGCCGTCGGTCCGGTCGACTGGCGCGAGGTCGGAGCGGCGCTGCGTCGCGTCCACGACGTGGGTGTCGACGAGTTGCCGACCGGTCTCCCGACGCCGCAACCGACCGCGTTTCCGTGGTGGCACTTCTCGGAGATGCTCGACGGGCTCGGTGACGAGCTCGACGTCGATGCTCGTCGCGGCATCGACGGAGCGATCGAACGCCACGTCGGATGGGACGACTTCGCCGATCCGGCGTCGTCGGGCGGCGTCGACACGGTCGTCTGCCATGGCGACGTCCATCCGGGCAACGTGATCCAGTCGGCCGACGGTCCCGTGCTCATCGACTGGGACCTCCTGTGCCGAGCCCCGGCGGGGTGGGACCATGCGCCGCTCATGACGTGGGAGGAGCGGTGGGGTGGTGATCCGGCGGTCTACGACCGACTCGCCGAGGGCTACGGATGGTCGGGGCGGGGAGATCGCCACGCCGAGGCGTTCGCCGAGCTCCGGCTGGTCGCGGCGACGTTGATGCGTCTCCGCGCCGGACTCACCGATCCGGATGCGATGCCGGAAGCCCGACGACGGTTGCGCCACTGGCGCGGCGAACCCGACGCGCCGGTGTGGCGAGCGGTCTGACCGCCGCTTGACTGTCGCCTCGTGCCCGAAGGTTTGCGTGTCGACATCTCGCCCTCGGGCGCCGGCCGCGGTGTGTTCGCCACCCGCAAGTTCGCGAAGGGCGACGAGATCGAACGCTGTCCGATGCTGATCGCCGACGACGGCAAGGACGAGGACCTCGAGTCGGGCGCCGAGGGGTACGTGTTCGGGTGGGGCGAGGGCAAGACGGCGCTCGCCCTCGGCTACGGATCGCTCTACAACCACAGCTACGACCCCAACGCCACGACGTGCGAGACGGGCGACGAGCTCGTGATCACCGCGACCCGCAAGATCAAGGTCGGCGACGAGATCCACATCAACTACATGGGCACCGCCCAAGACGGCGTCTGGTTCGACGTCCTCTGACCGGACGAACGGTGTCAGACACCGTGTGTCCGACGGTTGGTGAAGCCGGCGAGGGAAGCCAGCGACGAGCCGGACGCGTTGCGAGGAGGAAGCGTCAGCGGACGACGAGCGAGCAGTTAGTCGGGCTGGCAGGTCGGGCAGTGGTAGCTGGTGCGGTTCTGGATCTCCATGCGCTCGATCTCGGTGCCGCACCGCAGGCACGCCCGTCGCTTGTAGGCGTACCTGCCGTCGCGATTCGGGATTCGCTGTCCCGGCGCGAGACCCAGTTCCTGCCGGTCGACGGTGATGATCCGGCCGGACTTGACCCCGGCACGCAGCATGCCCTGCACGGTGTTCCAGAGCGCTCGCAGCTCGGACTCCTCGAGGCTCGTCCCCGGCCGCTCGGGATGGAAGCCGAGGACGAACAGTGCCTCGGCTCGGTACACGTTGCCGACGCCGGCGATGACCGCCTGGTCCATGAGAAGGTCGCCGATACCTCGTTTGCTCCGTTGGACCTTGGCGATGAAGGGCTCGGGTCGACCGTCGCGTCGGAGTGGGTCGGGTCCGAGCCGCGCCACGATCTTCTCGCGAGCGTCGGGTGGATCGACCGTGCACGCCGTCGGGCCCCGCAGGTCGATCGTGACACCCGGAACGGTGAGTCGCATCCGCAGAGCGCCTCTTGGTTCGGGAATCTCGTCGCCCTTCGTGACGGTGTACTTGCCGAACAGGCCGAGGTGGACGTGGCCGATCTCGCCCGTGTCCCAGTGGTAGAAGAGGTGCTTCCCGTATGCCTCGATGTGATCGAGGACGGCACCGTCGACGCGTGCCGCATCGTCGGCGAATCGACCCTGTGGGCTCGACACGGCGACGGCGCACCCATTGATCAGCTTGCCGTGGTTGCGGGCGATGCGGTGGATGGTGTGTCCCTCGGGCACGCCGGGCGAACCTAGGCGTCCGTCGAGTGGCGCGCGCTGCCTAGAGTCGGATCCGTGCTCGATCTCGACGTCGACGATCTCGCCACGTGCGTGTCGTGCGGTCTCTGTCTGCCGCACTGTCCGACCTATCGGGTCACGGGTGAGGAGGCGTTGTCGCCGCGCGGTCGGATCGACGCGATGCGTGGCGTCCAGAACGACGGCGCCGCGATCGACGACGAGTTCGTGTCGTTCATGGAGACGTGTGTCCAGTGCCGCGGGTGCGAGCCCGCATGTCCGAGCAGCGTGCCGTTCGGAGCGCTCATGGAGCAGACGCGGACCGTTCTCGTCGACCAGAAGCGGATGACGCCGTGGTGGCAGCGCCTCGGATTCGCCGCACTCGCCCGCCATCGTCTCCTGCTCGTCGGATCGACGCTGCTCGCCGTCGCTCAGCGGGCCCGGCTCGTCCCGAAGCGCCTCGGCCTCGGCACGATCCCGATACGTCGGGGTCCGGCGATCGACACGACCGGCGCCGACGTCTGGGTGTTCACCGGGGGTGTGATGGACGCCGGGCAGCGGTCGACGCATCGGGCGCGCGCCGGTCTG
>JBCCTP010000149.1:0-9869 GCA_039198505.1 Actinomycetota bacterium
AGGGCGAACAGGTCGTCCTGGGTGCCGGCGGTGACCTCCTCGTGGAGATCGAGGCCGATGAACCAGTTCAGTCCGAACGAGTTGTCGGAGAACACGACGTCGACCTGGAGCGTGCGGGTCTCGCCGTTCTCGAACGTGACGTCGACGTCGTCGCCGAACGCGAGTCCCGCCGACTCGGCGGCCTCGTCGTGGACGGCGAGCGAGGTGACCTCGATCTCCGACAGGTCGCCGTCGACCCCGTCGAACTCGACGAGCTGTTCGGCGGCGACCGGGTCGACGGCTGAGAGTGTCTTCACGTCGCCGTCGATCTGGGCGAAGGCGATGCGGAACGGCGTCGCGGCCTCGATCTCGGGAAGAGCGGCGAGGGTGTCGACGACCACCGGCGGGAAGCCTCCGTCACCCGGCCCGCCCCCGCCATCGGACTGCACCACGTAGTCGGCGTTGATCGCGCGGTCGAACGTGGCCGAGATCGAGTTCCGCAGCGACGAGGCGAAGACGGCGGCCGCGCTGACGAGCGCCACGCCGATCATCAGCGCTGCGGCGCTGGACGCCGTGCGGCGCGGCGTGCGCGACACGTTGTCCTGGGCGAGGCGCCCCGGCGTCTTGAAGACCTTGGCGATCGGCCACCCGATGAAGCGAGACACCGGTGAGGCGACCGTGGCCGAGAGGCTGGCGACGCCGAGGAACAGCAGGAGCGCACCGATGGCGGCGAGCCCGATGATCGCCGAGGTCCCGCTGGCGAGGAACAGTCCGCCGAGCAGCATCAGCACGCCGATCGACGACAGGACCACACCGGCGACGAGCCGACGGGAGCGGATGGCCGTGTAGCCGATGTCGGGACGCATCGCGGCGAGCGGCGGGATCTTCGCCGCGCGCCGGGCCGGCACGATCACGGACAGCATCGTCACGCCGATGCCGACGATCGCTGCGACGATGACCGTGCGAGGCAGCAGCACGAGGTCGGGCGTCGGGAAGCCGGCACCCGCAGCGTTGAACGCCGCGACGATGAGCCGTGCGACCAGCAGGCCGGCCAGCACGCCGAGGACCGTGCCGATGATCCCGACGAGCAGCGCCTCGATCCGGATCAGTCGCTTCACCTGAGTGCCCGACGCACCGATCGCACGCATCAGCGCGAGCTCGCGCAGCCGCTGGCCGATCGTGATCTGGAACACGTTGTTGATGATGAAGGCGGCGACGAACGCCGTGACGAAGGCGAACCCGAGCAGCCCGTTGCCGAAGACGGAGATGAACTCTCCGACCTCGTCCTGGGTCTCCTCGATGAGCTCCTCGCTCGTGATGGTCTCGAGGCCCGACGGCAGGACGTCGAGCACGGCGGCACTCACCTCGTCGGCGTCGGCGCCCTCGGCGAGCCCGATGTTGATCGTCTCGACGAGCCCCTGGGTGTCGTAGCGGTCGAGACCCGTCTCGATGTCGAGCACCACGACCGATGCGCCGACGAAGCTGTCGCTGTCACTGAGACCGATCGTTCCGACGAGCGTCGCCTCGTGCGTGCCCGTGTCGGTGACGTACGAGATGGTGTCGCCGATCTCGAACCCGGCGCGGTCGGCGGTCGCCTTGTCGAGTGCGACGTCACCTGGTCCAGCGGGTTCGCGGCCCTCCTTGAGGGTGACGCTGGTCAGGCCGTCCTCGCCGCTCCAGACGACTCCGAACGTGGGTCCGCCGGCCGATGCGATCGGTTCACCGTCGGGGTCGAGGATCTGTGCCCGACCCTCGAAGTCGGGTTCGGCGATGGCCACTCCCTCGACCCCGGCGACGACGTCGACCAGCTCGACGGGGATGGGCGGGCGCGTGTCGTCGCCGCCGAAGTCGTCGTTGTCGAACGCGGCTTCGGAGCGGACCTGGACGTCGATGCCCTGGACGAGCTCGGTGATGAGCTGATCGAACGATCGGCCGAGTGAGTCGGCGAGGACGAACGAGCCGGACACGAACGAGACACCCGCCAGGACGGCGAACGAGATGGCGATCGTGCGCCCGAGGCGAGCCCGCAGACTTCGGCGGGCGAGGAGTTGAGTCGAGCCGGCCATCGTCAGCCTCCGAGGTGCTTCATCTTGTCGAGCACGTCATCGGCGGACGGGTCGGCGAGCTCGTCGACGACGTGTCCGTCGGCGACGAAGATGACGCGGTCGGCGTAGGCCGCGGCATTCGGGTCGTGCGTCACCATCACGATCGTCTGGCCCAGCTCGCGGACGGCTCGACGCATGAAGTCGAGGATCTCCGTACCGGTGACCGAGTCGAGGTTGCCGGTCGGTTCGTCGGCGAAGACGATCTTCGGGCGAGACGCCAAGGCACGAGCCACTGCGACCCGCTGTTGCTGACCGCCCGACAGCTCGCTGGGTCGATGGTCGAGTCGGTCGCGCAGGCCGACCGTGTCGATGACCTGCTCGATCCACGCTGTGTCGCCGCTCTCTCCGCCGAGCATCATCGGCAGCCGGATGTTCTCGTCGGCCGTGAGCGTCGGGATCAGGTTGAACGACTGGAAGATGAACCCCACGTCGGTGCGTCGCAGCTCGGTCAACGATTTGTCGTCGAGCGACGCGAGGTACGTGTCGCCGATGTACGTCGCCCCGGTGGTGAGTGAGTCGAGACCGGCGAGGCAGTGGAGCAGGGTCGACTTGCCCGAGCCGGACGGACCCATGATCGCGGTGAACTTCCCGGTCTCGAACGCGACGGTGACCCCGTCGAGGGCGCGCACCTCGGCGTCGCCGACTCCGTAGATCTTCGTGGCGTCGACCGCGCCGGCGGCGGCACCGGGTGGGGCGGCGGCGCTGCTCGACGGGGGCGGCGGGGACGCGACATCGGTCATGCGTCCAGCGTGCTCCGCCACGAGCCCCATGACGTCCACCGTCCGGCTGATCCGCGTCCGCCGTTCGGCCGATCGTCCGGCGAGCCGACTGTTCCGTCGAGCCCCGGGCTCGACGGAACAGTCAGGAGCCGGGGGTCACGAGTCCGGACTCGTAGGCGGCGACGACCGCCTGGACGCGGTCACGTGCACCGAGCTTGGCGAGGACGCGACCCACGTGGGTCTTGATCGTCGCCTCGCCCAGGATCAGCTCGGCGGCGATCTCGGCGTTCGACATGCCGCGCGCCATCAGCTTCACGACCTCGAGTTCGCGGCTGGTGAGGTCGGCGATTCCCGGGAAGGCGTCGGGTTGGCTCGTCGGTCGGCGGGCGATCTCGTCGATGAGCGCCTGGGTCACCGCCGGCGAGAGGAGCGCCTCGCCGCGAGAGATGACGTGGATCGCATCGATCAGCTGCTCGGGCGGAGCGTCCTTGAGCAGGAAGCCGCTGGCCCCGGCGCGCAGTGCGGCGTGCACGTAGTCATGGAGATCGAACGTGGTCAGCATCATCACCCGGGGGCCGCCCTCGTCGCTCCGGGCACAGATCCGTTCGCACGCCTCGATGCCGTCGAGCCGGGGCATCCGCACGTCCATGAGGATGACGTTCGGCCGCGCCCGGTCGACGAGATCGATCGCCTCCTGACCGTCGGCCGCCTCGCCGACCACCGTGATGTCGGGCTCGGCCTCGAGGATCATGCGGAATCCGGTCCGCACCATCGCCTGGTCGTCGACGAGCATCACCCGGATCATCGGTCGACCCGCTGTCGTGCGAGCTCTGACGCGGGTGTGCGATCGACCGACGCGACGTCGCCTGCCGCGTCGACCGCAGTGTCGTACGCGACGTCGACGGGGATGTCGGCGGCCACCCGCCATCCTCCTCCGGGTCGGGGTCCCGTCGAGATCGTCCCGCCGATCGCCGTGACCCGCTCGTGCATCCCCATGACCCCGAACCCGCTGCCGACGTCATCGGCCGCCGCTCCCCGTCCGTCGTCGAGGACCGAGATCCGGAGCGACCCCGGCCGCACGTCGAGGTCGACCACGATCTCGACGTCGACACGGCGGACATCGCCCCCGTGGCGCCGGATGTTGGTGAGCGCCTCCTGCACCACGCGGTACCCCGTGAGAGTGGCGCTCTGCGGCAGTGCCGAGACGTCGCCGACCACGCTGACGTGCAGCGGAAGATCGGCGGTGGCAGTCAACTGATCGAGGTCGGCGAGCGACGGTTGCGGGGCGCGTTCACCACCACGACCACCACCACCACCGATCGACGTGCCGACGTTGCCTCCGAACCGATCGCCGCGGTCACGGTGGTCGGCGTGGTCGGCGGCGCCGCGCAGCACCCCGAGGATCGCTCGGAGCTCGGTCATGGTCTGACGGCCGGTGGTCTCGATGCCGGCGAGGGCGACCTCGACGTCGTCCGGCGACGTCCGGAGGTTCCGTCGTGCCGCGCCCGCGTGGATGACCATCACGCTCACCGAGTGCGCCACGACATCGTGCAGCTCGCGAGCGATCCGCGCTCGTTCGGCCGAGACCTGACGTTCGGCGAGCAGACTGCGTTCTCGTTCGGCGCGTTCGGCCCGCTCGGTCATGGCCTCCGCCGCGTCGCGTCGGCGCCTCAGGTTGTCGCCGAGGAAGAAGGACGTGGCGAGGGCCACCACGCTGGCGACGAACCCGGTCACGTCGAGTTCGTCGACGATGAGACCGGCGACGAACAGCCAACCGATCATCGCGATGACGACGACGAGGACCTGGCTTCGGCGCCGCCCGGTGGCGTGGGCACCCATCGAGTACGTCGCGATGAGCACACCGAGGAAGCCGGTGCCGACGAAGTCGAGCGCGGTGAAGACGACCTGCGCCGCCGTGACGATCGTGGCGACCACGAGCGGGGACGATCGTCGCCACGCGAGCGGGAAGACGGCGGCGACGGCGAGGATCGGCGACCACCACGTCGGGTCCGCCACGGTGAGCTCCTCGGCGTCGAGTTCGATGCTCTGGCCCACATGGGCGACGAGGACCAACACCGTGAGCAGCGATGCGAGGAGCAGGTCGGCGACGGCCGGGTGCTCGCGCAGCCACCGAACGGGCTGGGGTCGACCGATCGCCATCGGCGGCGACGCTACTGCCGTTGCGCGATCGGCCGGTCCGACGCCGGGACGATCGGCTGTCCACCAGCAGGCGGATGTCGGATCGCCGGCGGCGCAGGACCTCGAGGTCGCTCGCCACCGCGGACCCGAGCAGAAGATCTCGGTCGATCCGGCCGTGCAGCGGTCGTAGATTGACTCCGTGGACTGCCCAGCGTGCGGCGACCTGCTCCCCGCCGGCGCACGGTTCTGTCCGTCCTGCGGTACGCAGGTCGACCTCCTCCCCACCGTGTCCACCACCGAGGAGCGACGCGTCGTCACGGTGCTGTTCGCCGATCTGGTGGGGTACACGGCGCTGTCCGAGCACCTCGACCCCGAGCGGGTGAAGCGTCTGATCGACGGCGCATTCGAGCGTCTCGTCGCCGAGATCGAGCGATTCGGTGGGCGGGTCGACAAGGTGCTGGGCGACGGGATCCTCGCCCTCTTCGGTGCGCCGCGTGCGCACGAGGACGATCCGGAACGAGCGGTGCGGGCGGCGATCGAGCTCCATCGGGCGCTGCGCGAACACGTCGCGGGGAGCGACGGTCCGATGCGAGCCGTCCGCTTGCGGGTCGGGGTGAACACCGGCGAGGTCGTCGTCGGCTCGACCAGTCGTCGCGACGATTACACGGCCATGGGCGACGTCGTGAACGTGGCATCTCGGCTGCAGGCGATGGCGCCGCCGGGCGGGACCTACATCGGGTCCAGCACCGAGGCAGCCCTGCCCGATTCGATCGAGCGCCAGCTCGTCGCCGATGCCGAGGTGCGCGGACGCGAGCGGACCGAGCGCGTCTGGCACGTCACCCGGCGGGTCCTCGGCGATCAGGTGGGTCACGGCCGCCGGCTGTACCCGTTCGTCGGACGGGAGGCGCCGCGCCGGTTGCTCGGTTCGATCATGAGTCTGGTCTCGGGCGGCCGGGGGGCGGTGGTGTCGGTCGTCGGTGAAGCGGGCAGCGGAAAGACGAGATTCGTCGATGCGATGATCGAGCGCTTCCCGGCGAGCGACGTCATCGTCTACTCGGGTGCCTGCGCGCCGTACGGCGAGACGAACGTCTGGGCGCCCATCGCCGGCGCGCTGTTCCGAGCACTCGATGTCGAGCGCACCGTGTCGAGCACGATGCTCCGTGACACGGTGCGCGAGCGGGCGTCGGCCATCTACGGATTCGACGAGACCGACATCCGTCTGAACCGCTTCGTCGAGGGAGCGATGCACCTCTTCGGGCACCCGTCGGAGCTCGATCGGATGCCGGCGATGCAGGCGCGCGAACTGTTGATGCAGGTCGTCGTCGAGGGCGTCAACCGTCGAGCGTCGATCTCGCCGGTCGTCGTCTGGATCGACGATCTCCAGTGGGCCGACCCGCTCCTGCTCGAGTTGCTCGGTCGCCTCGGTCGTTCGGTGTCCGACCGGCCCGTGCTGTTGGTCACCGCTCAGCGCGATGACGCCGAGAACGACTGGCCACCGGCCGCCGACCATCCGATGACGATCACGATCCCGCTCGATCCGCTCGAGCGCGACGAGGCCGACCGGCTCGTCGCGTCGATCGTCGGCGACGTCGATCCGTCAACGTCCGACGAGCTCTACGAGCGCAGCGGAGGCAACCCGCTGTTCCTGACGGAGCTGGCCAGCGCGGCACGGGATCAGCCAGGTGAGCGGTCGCTCCCGGGCTCGCTCCGCGGACTCATCGCGGCCCGTCTCGACGCGCTCCCCGTCTCGCAGAGGCGGATCGTCGACAACGCCGCCGTGCTGGGCGCGAGCGGACCGGTCTCGGCGCTCGGTCAGTTCGCCGAGGCGCTTCAGCAATCGTTCGCTGCCGACGACATCGACGGACTGGTCGACGACGGGATCTTCGACGAGCGCGACGGCTGGTGGTCGTTCCGCTCCGACGTCGTGCGCGAGGTGGCGTACCAGACGCTCACGAAGTCGGCGCGAGCCGAGCGCCACGCCGGCACTGCGGGTGTGATGTACGAGTTCGGCCTGGCGCCGATCGACCGGATCGCGCATCACGCCGCATCCGCCGCCGAACTCATCGCCGAGATCGGCGCCGTCGAGTCGGTGCCCGACGACATCGATCGCCGCGCCGTCAAGCTCCTGCTCGAGGCGGCGCGGCGCTCGCTCGAGATCGGTGCGTTCCACCAGTCGATCCGGCAGGCGACGCGCGGCCTCGAACTCGGTCTCGACGACTCGGCCATCGAACGGTCGCTGCTGCTCGTCCGGGCCGAGGCCGCGCTCGAACGCCGTGAGACGGCCGGATCCACCGCCGACATCGAGACCGCACTCGAGTCGGCGCTGGCCGACCGCGATCGAGCCGACGAGGCGGTGGCTCGTCGACTGCTCGGGATCGCGGCGCAGATCGGCGGTGACCTGCGAACGGCGCGCGTCGAGCTCGACCGTTCGGTCGAACTGACCCGCGACGTGGGCGATCATGCGTCCCTCGCCACCGCCCTGAGCGACCGCGGGTTCGTGGAGGTCTTCGGTGGCTCGCTCGCCGACGCCGACCGCTTCCTGCGCGACGCGGAGACCATCGCCGACGAGCTCGACGATCGTCGCCGCCTCGCATGGATCCGTCAACACCAGGCCTGGGTGGCGTTCCTGTCGGGTGACACCGACCTCGCCGAGCAGCGCCTCGTCGCTGCGTCGTCGCTGTTCGAGGAGTTCGGTGATCGTTCGGGGAGCGGCTGGGCGACCGGCTTGCTCGCGTACGTGCGCTTCTTCGAGCGGAGACTGTCGGACGCCGAGCAGTTGGCGTCCGACGTGCGGCGCGAGGCCGCCGAGTTCGGCGACCGCTGGGCGCCCGCCATGATGGACGCGCTCGTCGCGTCCATCCGTCTGTGGACCGGGCGCTTCTCGGAGGCCGAGGAGCTGTCGCGTCGTGCGCTCGTGGCGTTCCGCGACCTCAACGACCGGTTCGGGATCGTGCAGGCGCTCGCGCCTCGGATGCGTGCGCTCGTCGCTCTCGGTCGGAGCCACGAGGCCGAACGCGGTCTCGAGGAGGCGATGTCGCTCGCCGACGCCTTCGGCGACCTGGCGCTTCCGACCATGGCGGCCGCCGGCACGGCGGCGCACCTCGGTCTCGGCGAGCGCGTCGTGGCGCTCGGTGAGACGGCGCTCGAGCGCATGAGCTCGATGGGCGCCGAGACGTCCGAGTCGCTGATCACGCTCGCACTCGGGCACTGCCAGGCCGGCGACCCCGAGACGGCGCTGGCGGTACTGATCGACGTGAGCGACGAGCGGCCATACGCGGCCGCCGTGCGGTCGGTGGCCGCGGCGATGACCGGGGCCGACGACGTGGCGCTCGAGTCGGCGCGACGTGTCGTCGACGACGAGGAGGCCAGCTACCTCGATCAGGTCATGGCCGGCATCGCCGGTGCCGCGGCGTCACGCCGGCAGCCCGGCGACGCGTCGCTCGAGGTCGTCGAGGAGTGGTTGGCGTCGGCGCGAACCACCGCCGAGGAGGCGGGGGACGTGGTCGCGATCGCGCTCGCGAAGGGGGCATCGGCAGCACTCCTCCACCCGTCCATGCTCGACGACGAGGTCCAGGTCGAACACATCGCCGTCGGCTGGCGACGCATCATCGACGGTCTCGCCGCATCCGACCGCTGCGCCAACTGAGCGGACGCCTGGCGCCCGGTGTCCGCCCGGGTCGATCACACTCCCGGACGACGGTCAGAATGGGCCGATGGCCGAGCCGCCGATCGTCGACGCACCGCTGTTCGTCGACACCGACCTCCTCCGTCGCGCCGGCGACCTGCGGGCGTCCGCCGTGGCGGCGCTCGATCCCGGTGTCGCCGATGCCGTCGAGCGACGGATTCGGGAACTCGTCGGCGTGCCGGTGCGCGACGGCGTCGCCGAGCCGGTGGTCGCCGAGCCGGTGGTCGCCGACGACGCACTCGCCGTCGTGCTCGACGTCGCCGAGCAGTTCGTGCTCGACGTGCACGGCATCACCGACGAGCGCTTCGCCCGACTCAGCGACCATTTCGACCACGCCCAGGTGGTCGCGCTGATGTTCCACATGGCGCTCGTCGACGGCTTCGCCAAACTCGAACAGTCCTCGGGGACCGAACTCCCCGACGTCGCCCGATCCATGGAGGATCAGCCATGAGCACCGTTCCGCGTCTTCCCTCGGCGGTCGAGGGCGCCCGGGGGATGGGTGGCATCCTCGCCCACCAGCCGTCGCTCGCACGTGGATTCGGCGATCTGTACGCCCAGTTCTGGAGCCACGGCGAGGTCGATCACCCGACCAAGGAGACGGTCCGGATCCGCAACGCCCGAGTCACCGACTGCGGGTATTGACGCAACGTCCGCTTCGCGGTCGCGAAGCAGGAGGGACTCGAAGAGGATCGTGTCGACCGGATCGACGACGGGTGGCGGGAGAGCGACCTCGGCGACGACGCCAAGGCGGCACTCGGGTTCGCCGACGCCTATCTCGACGCCGCCGGTCCCCTCGAGGGTGCCGACCGGGCGCGCTTCGTCGAGAGGTTCGACGAGGTCGAGCGGACCGAACTCGGCGTCGGTCTCGCCCTCTTCCACGGGTTCAGCAAGGCACTGATCGCCCTCGGGTGCGAACCCGAGGAGATGGCGACCACCGAGTTGCCCACGCCCGGCAGCTGAGGGCCGCGTCGGCGAGGCCGATCAGCGGTTCGGCTGCGGTGTGACCCTCAGGTACGGCTTGACCGGCTCCCAGCCCTTCGGGAAGAGGTTCTTCGCGTCGTCGTCGCTCACGGCGGGCACGATGATCACGTCCTCGCCGTCGGTCCAGTTGGCCGGGGTGGCGACCTTGTGGTCGGCGGTGAGCTGCAGCGAGTCGATGACGCGGAGGATCTCGTCGAAGTTCCGGCCGGTCGATGCGGGATAGGTGAGCGTGAGCTTGACCTTCTTGTCGGGTCCGATCAC